>JAMOVK010000064.1 GCA_027067775.1 Deltaproteobacteria bacterium | reverse complement strand
GCAGTTATACAGATTTTACCTACACAAGATACTTCCGTCTATAGGGGGCATGATTTCAGGAGATAGAGAGGCCTATGTTTATCTGGCCGAATCTATTCAGGGTTTTTATTCACAGGAACAGGTCTGCGATATGTTAAAAAAAAGCGGCTTTGTAGAAGTTGATTACAGGCCGATGACCATGGGAATTGTAACGCTTTATACATGCAAAAAACCCGATTGACACATTTTTTATGAAAATAATGCGTCCCTTGCTTTTCTTGCTAGTGATACCTTTGGCTGTACTCAGCCCAGGAAACTGTTATGCATTTCAAGAGCACGGGGCCAAAGAAGGATTATACATTCACCAACTGGCCCATGTCTGTTTTGGTTCGTCGATGTTGTGGCTGTTTTTCATGATAAAAAGGAGTGGGTTTTGGCTCAAACAGTGGTGGAAGGCCATTGCTATTGGTGCACTTGGCCTGGCCTTTTGGAATGTTATGACCTTTATCGGACATTTTCTAGGGCCATACAACGATTACTGTCGTGCCAGGTCAATACCTGCTGAGGACGCTCTTTTCTGGCTGTGGTATATCACCAAGTTTGATACTATAATATGCTGTCTTTCCATGCTTTTTTTCTACCTTGGCCTCAAGAGACTCGACGATTCTATTTCTGTTACAGATTCGAATCCTGGAACGCAAGGGCAATGACAGGGATGTTTTCTCATGAGCTTTGACATATGCACTCCTATTACCCTGGTGGACTTTGCAGGGGGAGCCTTTCTCATAATAGTTTCCGCCTTGTGTCTAAGAGAGTCGAGAAACATTGTAAAAAAGGAGCCTGACAACTTTCTTTTTAGTTACATGCACTGGCTTTTTATGGCCCTTTTTGCCTTTTCTCTCTCAAGGTCTCTTGGGCATATTGTTAAGCACATCCTTTTGGGGTTTGGTTTGCAGGATCTCTGGGTCTCTCTTTCTCCCATAAGTGGCTCGGTAAACACGGCTTTGTTTTTGCTCATCGCATCCATCACGGTATTTTTTCAAAAGATGAAAAGCGTGATGGAGCGTATAGAACAGGATAGGGCAGAGATCGAAAGAATCAGCCAGGAACTTTTAAGGCTAAACGAGGAGACCGAGCTCCTTGTAAGTGAAAGGACTAGAGCAGAGCTTGCTCTTAGCATAGCCCACAACATTAGAAATCCCATCATGGTGATAGGAGGACTTGCCAGGAGGTTTCTCAAGAAAGGCGATCTCAGTGATGAACAGAGAAAAAAGGTTGAACTCATGCTGGAACAGATTGAAAAACTTGATGAGATAGTCCGGGAGTTCGAACTCATAAAGGGTGAAAAGGCCTCCTCCATATCAAAAAAGGATCTTAACATACTTGTCAAAGAGGTAGTTGATGCAGCAGATTCCGAGATCAAGGATAGAGGTATAGACATAACTGTCAGATATGAATCCCGTCCACTTTATGTAAACATGGACCCCGATCTTATAAAGTTTGCACTTGTCCAGTGTCTAAAGCTGCTAATCTATAGACTAAAGGCCGGCAGCAAGCTGAAACTTATTCTGAAAAGGGAAAAGTTTGGTGCAGTTGTCGCATTCGTGACATCGCAGTTTGAAAAAGGGGCAAGATACAGCAGCCTGAAATCCATTGATTCTGTTTCCGCATTTAGGGGTAAGAGACTTGGGTTATCAACGGTAAGACAGATACTCAGGGACCATGGTGGGGATCTGCATGTGGAAGGCCATGGTAGGGCACTGAAAATAGAGATATTTTTGCCGTTTAGTATTGGAACTGCAAAGACCTGGAATAAAAAGGACTGCTCACTTGTGCATTTACACAAAAAGAAAACAAAGGAATGATGAAGCCGGATTCGAACAAAAAAGAATGTATCGTACAAATTTTTACAGACGGCGCCTGTTCTGGCAACCCGGGACCGGGCGGTTGGGGTGCACTCCTCAAGTATGGTGTTCATCATGAAAAAAGACTGCAGGGCTTTTCTCCTGAAACCACTAATAACAGAATGGAGATGCTTGCAGCCATAAGGGGGCTTGAAGCCCTCAAAAGGCCATGCAGGGTTATTTTGACTACCGATTCTTCATATCTAAAGAATGGGATAACCAGCTGGATTCACAACTGGAAAAGGAAGGGGTGGAAAGGCAGCAGTGGAAAGCCAGTGAAAAACGTCGATCTATGGAAGCGTCTTGATAGGCTGGCTTCTGTCCACAAAATAGAATGGAAGTGGGTCAAGGGACATAGCGGTCATCATGAAAATGAAATAGTTGACAAGCTGGCAACCTCTGCCATCAAAATGGGGCTTAAAGGGGAGCTAAAACCCGATCCCTTGGGCAAGATAAGACAGTAGCAGTTTGGGTTCGGGGCTGTTTGCCAGATCTTAAAAATGTTCGTTGCATCCCAAGTCATTTTCATGATAAAAGGCGTGACAGATTATTATGTGAATATGCAGTAAATTGGAATCCCGTCGCAATATGCATATCCAGTTTGCCAGCTACAGCAGGCCAGTTTTTTTCAGGC
>JAMOVK010000063.1 GCA_027067775.1 Deltaproteobacteria bacterium | reverse complement strand
TTAACAGTCTGTTACCTTTTAGTAGAAGGGCGGCAGCTGTCTCATCACAGGATGTTTCAATACCCAAAACTATCTCTGGCGCCTCTGTCACTGTGTCTCTATCTCCATGATCTTTTTTTCAAACTTCTCGTGCATCTCTTCTATAGCTGAACAATGCCTTTCCCAGTCCAGGTAAAGACCCTCCAGCTCTTTCTTAACCTGTCTGTAGCGCCTGTTCAATTGAGCAGCCTTGTCTTGATTGGCATAAGTGGCGACATCGGCAAGCATGGTTTCTATCTTTTCTTTTTCCTGTTCCAATATATCGATTTGGTCCTCTAGTTTTGCAGCCTGCTCCTTTAATGGGGTGAGCTTTTTACTCTTTTTCTGACGTAATTGGGCCAAAAGCCGCTTCTTTTCCCTTCTGGTTATTTTGTTAGGATCTGAACCGTTATCCACTGTCTTCAGTGATGAATCAGGTCTCTTGGTTGTAAGGCTGCCGTAATTGTAACCATCAATGCCGTATTCTTTGGTGGCAAGCAATTGAGATAGGTTGCCCGGATACAGACAGGCTTTTCCGCGATCCAGCTCCAGAACCCTGTCAATGAATCCATCCAGAAAATAGCGATTGTGGGATACAACGATTACAGAGCCCTCAAAGGCAGACAGGGCCCTGCGAACGGCCTCCTGAGAAGCCATGTCCAGATGGTTGGTAGGTTCATCTAGAAGCAGAAGGTTAGCCCCGGTTGCCATAATTGCTGCTAGGGCTACTCTGCTCTTTTCTCCTCCAGAAAGAACAGCGACCTTTTTATGAACGTCGTCTTCACTAAACATGAAGGTACCTGCAATGGTTCTAAGCCTGGTTTCAGACAGTGCTGGACATCTGTGCCCAAGGTTTTCCAGGATACTTCTTTCATGATCAAGCTCCAAGGCTTGATGCTGGGCAAAATATGCGGTCTTCACGTTGTGACCAGTCAGTACCTTTCCATCATCAGCGTGTTCCCTGCCGGCCAATATCTTAAGCAGTGTGGATTTGCCAGCTCCGTTCGGCCCCACTATTGCCATCTTTTCGCCTCTTTTTAGAATAAATGATAAGCCTGAAAAGAGTTGAAGCCTTCCATAAGACTTGGCAAGGTCCTTTGTTTCAACCACCACCTTTCCAGATCTTGGAGGGGTTGGCAGACGAAAGGAGTAAATCTGATCCAGGATGGGTTCCTCCACCAGCTCCATTTTCTCTAGCTGTTTGATTCTGCTCTGGACCTGCTTTGCCTTGGTAGCCTTTGACCTGAAGCGGCTGATAAATTGCTTGATCTGTCCAATCCGCTTCTGTTGATTTTTCCAGGCGGCCGCTTCTTGTTCCATCCTTTTTTGTCTCTCTTTCTCATAAAAGGAATAGTTTCCTTTATATATGGTAAGCCGGCCCTGATCCAGTTCCCAGATTTGCTTGACCACTTTATCCAGAAAAGCCCGGTCGTGAGACACGATAAGGCAGCCCGCATCCTGGTTTGCAAGAAAGTTTTCCAGCCATGTCAGGCTAGGAAGGTCAAGGTGGTTTGTTGGTTCATCCAACAGTATTAGAGCGGGTTCAGAAAGCAGAATTTTGGCCAATTCTAGTCTCATGATCCAGCCGCCGCTTAAAGACGAAACAGGCATGTGAAGTTGTTCCTTGCTGAAACCAAGGCCTGTCAGTACGGCCTGGATCTTGCCCTTTATCTGATAAAATCCACTATGGTTCAATTCATCCACCAGCCTGTCATGTTCGCTTAAAAGGGCCTTGTGATCAGGCTGTGAACCGTCTGCCCGTTCCAATTTTTTTGCTATGGCCTCGAGTCTCTCTTTTTTTCGGAACAGCCTACTAAAGGCTCTTTCAGCCTCTTTATATATGGAGTTTGAAACCTTTGCAGGAGTAATCACCTCTTGGGGAAGATAGGCAACCCTGAAGTCCTTGGCTATCTGGATGGTACCGCTTGAATATTCGGTCTGGCCACTGAGAATTTTCAAAAGGGTGGTCTTGCCCTGTCCGTTTCTGCCAACAAGTCCAACTCTTTGTTTCTTGGACAGGGTGAAACTTACCTGCTTTAGAAGAAGCTTTCCGCCAATTTCGAAAGTTAGGTCTGAAACATTAATCATCTTTAAAAAAACATGTCTGCCGTCTTTTTCATAAAAAAACCGCCCATAAAGAGGCGGTTTAAAATTACCTTGTTTTGTCAGCAGGACAAGGTACAAATTTTTATGTCTGTTTTGAACTTAGATTATTACCAGCGACGTCTTTTCTTTCTGTCCTTCTTGTTCTGACGAGCCTGGTTTATCTTTAGATTTCTGCCATGAAATTCCTTGCCGTTAAGGGCCTTAATGGCCTTGTCAGCTGAACTGTTATCCATTTCTGCAAAACAAAACCCCCTTGGTTTTCCTGTATATCTATCCGTTATCCAGTCAAAGGATTCAAGGCTACCATACTCTTCCAGCATGGTCCTTACATCTTCTTCAGCGACGTTATACGCTAAATTTCCTATATAAAGCTTCATAAAATCTCCTACTGTTTATTTTTTTGAACTGCAATGAACAAACAAAAAGGGACAGACCCTTAGCAGGCCTGTCCCTTGAAATAGTTAATTTCAGAATGAAATGGCTATGCTCTCACATTTGCTGCTTGAGGACCCTTTGGGCCTTCTGTGATGTCAAATTCCACGGTCTGTCCTTCTTCCAAGGACTTGAAACCGTCACCCTGAATGGCTGTGTAGTGTACAAAGACATCTGGTCCCTCGTCCTGTGAGATGAAACCAAAACCTTTCTGATCGTTAAACCACTTTACTGTTCCTTTCATGAGATCTCTCCTTTTTAAATAATAAAATGTTGCTGGGTACTTCCGACCCATTGTGTTGCACTTGCTGGTTCGAAAAGCCCCCATGGGAAGACCGCATGGAAGGTACTTCTGAATCCATACTAAGTGACTTGCTTCTGTCAAAAGATTGGGAATGAATGGATGCTAAAAGGCAAACTCAGACAAGGCCACAATTCCAATGACACTGTCACCTTACAGGATGAAATCATAAAGTCAACAGAAAAATTTACCAAAATTGCAAGATCGGGAAAGGTGTTTTGAAAAAAATAATCGTAATAGCTGTACCATTTCAATTTTTTGTTTATAAAATCAGAGGGCTAGCTTTCTATGCAGCTTTTTTAGGACACCATCTGATGAGCGGACAGATGTTGCAAAGGGGAGAAGCGGGTCTGCATATCTTTTGACCAAAGGCTACCAGTAAAGGGTTAACCCTTGACCAAATATCACGCGATAGCATGTCCGCTAATGCCCTTTCGGTTTGTTCTGGAGTCTTGGTATGTACGAATCCCCACATGTTTGCAAGTCTGTGAACGTGGGTGTCAACACAGATGGCAGGTTTACCAAAGGCCCTTGCAAGGACAAGGTTGGCAGTCTTTCTTCCTACGCCTGGCAGTTTCAAGAGCTCCTCTAGGGAATCCGGCACCTTTCCTCCAAAATTTTTCAATGCCTCTGGCAGGGAGGCCAGATGTCGGGCCTTGTTCCTGTAAAAACCAACAGGGTAGATAAGTTCTTCTATTTCTTCCAACTGTAGCCCTGCCAGGTCATCAGGCCTTCTGATTTTTCCGAACAGCCTTTTTACCGCCTCTGTTGTTGTTTCATCCTTGGTGCGAGAAGATAGGATAGTTGCTACCAGGATCCTGAAAGGATCCCGAGTCTGAACCTTTTCAAAGTCTTTGACAGGTGCTTCAAGGTCTTTGACTGTTTGCTCTATAATTTCCAGGACAGTTTCTAAGTCCAAAGACTACTTCTCCATTAATTATCCGGTCAATCAGGAAATATTTTTGCAAGTGTCTTTAAAAGGACAAGCCGTTCCACAGGCTTTGAGAGAAATGCGTTTATGCCAAGATCTTTGATAAACTCCTCAGTAAGAACATCGCTATAGCCGCTGCATAGGATAATAGAGAGTGTTGGGTTCAGAATTCGTACCTTTTTAATAAGATCGCTGCCACTCATGCCCGGCATTGTCATATCTGTGATTAAAAGGTCCCATCTTTCAGGTGCCTTTTCAAGCATTTCCAGAGCGTCTTGCCCGTTTCGGAATACATCAACACGAAATCCCATTTCTTCAAGCGATGCCTTAAATATAGAACAAATCATTTCTTCATCATCAACAAACATGACCCGTTTGCCCTTGCCGTTTACCTTCGTTACCCTGCTGAGATGGGAGACGTGTTTGTGATTGGAAGGCGTTTTTTCTTTTAAGACCGGTAAAAACACTTTAAAGATTGTTCCTTTCCCAAGGGTGCTTTCAACCCGTATGCAACCTTTCAATCCTTTAACGATTCCATGTACAACGGCAAGGCCTAGGCCTGTACCTTCATCTTGGCTTTTGGTGGTAAAATAGGGTTCGAATATCTTGCCCATTGTTTGTTGATCCATGCCACAACCAGTATCCTTTACCTGGAGCACCGCATAACTGCCTGGCTGGAGCCCTAGTTCCTGTGCCATGTTATCATTAAGTTCTTTTTCATTAAGAGAGATGGTAAGCACGCCACCGTCTTCTCGCATGGCATGGTAGGCATTAGTGCATAGATTCATGACTATTTGATGAAGATCCGAAGGATCTGCCAAAACCGGCCCCGTTGGTCTTATTCGAGTTTCTATTGTTATATTGGCAGGAAGAGTGGAACGAAGGAGTTTTAGTACCTCCTTGATGATTTTCGCAAGGTCTTGTGGCTCCTTGCGTGCATCGGTGTACCTACTGAATGTCAAAATCTGGCGTACAAGTTCTTTCGCCCTTTGAGCCGCAAGCCCGATCTGGGAAAGGTATTTTCGAACTTGATGCGTGTCTTTTACCTTTATCATGGCAAGTTCCGTGTAGCCAGTTATTGCAGCAAGTATATTGTTGAAATCATGGGCAATTCCTCCGGCCAGGGTTCCTATTGCCTCCATTTTCTGGGCATGCCTCAGTTCCGCCTCCAGCTCTTTTGTTCTTGTTATATCTTGGGTCATTGCAATCAGATATTTGACATTGCCTTCTGGATCAGTAATAGGAGCAAGGTTAAGTGCTACTAGTATGTGGCTGCCATCCTTCTTTTTGAACCATACCTCTTGATGAACCGTTCCTTTGCCCGCTTTAATGCCAGCAAGAACCTTTTTTCTGTCAGCCAGGTTCACGTATAGGTTATAGGTTCTGACTTTTTCTATTACCTCTTCTGGAGATTCATAACCAAAGATTTCCGCGAACCGAGGATTTACCGCGATAAAATTCCCTTTTATGGAACTAAGAGAGATGCCCTCGCTTGCACGATTGAATATGGTTCTGTATCGTTCTTCGCTATTTCTTAGTTCCCTTGTACGTAAATTGAAATAGTAGGCTAACTCTCCCAGCTCATTATTTGCAGGGATATCAAGTTCAAGAGACAGGTCTCCAGAATCTTTTTCTATCTTTTTTAGTTGATTCGTTATCTGCCTTAGCGGTCTTAAGATATGAAGGTAAAGGGAAAGGCCGGCAAAAAAGAGTACCAAGGTGATCAGCACTGCTAAGGAGACTACAATGCTGTTGGTAACTTGACTTACAGGGGCTACTGCCACGCTTTTGGGAACGGTAACGATCAATTTCCAGTTGGTCTCAGGCATGAGAAATATGGAAACCATAGCTGGTTCATGAAATATAATGTCGTTGTCAACGGAGAAACGCTCGACATGGGTCGCCCCAGTCAGCCGGCTTTCCTTTGATTCGTTTAGGTAGGCAGCAATAAGAAGGGCTTCTCTGGGGGATATCTGGTCAGATTCTTTGAGGAGCTTCTGAGCAAGCTGTTCAATGTTGCCTTTTTCTCTAGCCTTTTTAATGATTGTTTGGTTTAGTTTTTCAAGTCTTTTGCTGATTGGTTTAAACTCGGGATATCTGTGGGCAAGATCCTCACTAGTAATGTATCTACGCGCCAGCAAGCCTTTTTTGTCTTTTTTTTCTATTAGTCCGTAATATTCCCTTGGAAAGATTATGAACCTGTTATTGCGGTCTAGGGCAAAGACATATCCTTTTATTTCTTCGGCTGTGCCTGAAAAGAGCCTATTGAGGCCGGAAAGCCTGAGGTCAACTGTGGCCACTCCTATAAATTGACCATTTCTATCCATTCTTATGGAACAGGTCACCATGGGCTCATGTGAAAATGGATCGATATAGGCCCTGGACCAAAACACCTTGTTGCCCTTCAGGTACTTTACAGGTATGTACCACTCCTCCCTATGATATCCTGATATGTTGTAGTCATTATAAAATCGTAGATTTCCATGGGAGTCTCGTCCCCAAAAAAAACTAAATTTTTCCTTGGAAGGGTCGAATTTGAAAGGTTCTGGCCAGATGCCACCTCCTGCAATTACCTGTTCCAAGCTGTCCATGTTAAATATACTGGGCACGGTCTTTTTGATGGCCTCAAAGTTTGGAAGGAGACTGGTTGCCGTAGACCCTACCACCGAGGCCGCTATTTCTGTCTGGCCAAGCATGCTATTGATTTTGGTGACCACACTTTTACCTGTCTCTCTAATGCCGTACATTCTTTCCTTGAGGAGAACAGGTTTTATTATTGTATGAGTGGTGTAAACCACAACAGTGATAATGGCAGCCAAAAGCAGCAGAAAGCAAATGGGTACAAATATCTGAATGTTGTGTCTAAATTTGGGTTGGCTCATGAATGTTTTGAGGATTTGGTCTTTTTGTATTTGACTGCCATTTAGTAGATTTTAGACAACTTTTGTACTTTTTCATATAACGTATCCTATCAAAACTTGTCAAAATCAGACAAAACTGCATCTATTAATTCCCTAGTAATTCAGTTCGGTAATTTGCCCAATTTTTAAAACATGATTGTTGAATTTTTGCCTCATCGCACAGAATGTGTGTGTTTATAAAGATAAAGAAGTTCTCTGTGAAAAAATCATACATACCCCTGCATCTGTAATTTATCAAAAGACCAGGTTGGCTGAAAATTTTTTACCATCTTCTTGACCAAGGTTTTTCTCCACGATATATTGTATTAACTTTATCAATTTATCCAACATAATGTATCTGTGAAGTTTCTTATTGCCTTGCATATATAGATAACTAACGAATATCGGGAGGGAAAATGAGGCTGACACTAGAACAGACAGGGCCTGCGTCTGAACAGTTTTTTTTCGACAAGATTGTCAAGAGGGATGGCCGTGTAGTCCCTTTTGCCAGTTCAAAGATCACCAGGGCCATCTTGAAGGCAGGCAGGGCCACCGGCGAGTTTGGTGAAGCTGAGGCAAGACGACTCACCATCAGGGTCCTAACATTGGCCCAGACGGTCTTTGACTCTTCTATCCCCACTGTGGAGGAGATCCAGGATCTTGTTGAAGAGGTGCTTTTGGCCTCGCCATTTAAACGTACTGCAAAGGCGTACATTCTTTACCGTGACCAGCACGCCCGTATCAGGGAGATGGTCAAGAAGGCGGATGTTGATCTGATAGAAAAATATCTGGAGCGTCTGGATTGGAAGGTGAGGGAAAACAGCAACATGGCCTATTCCCTGCAGGGGCTTAACAACTACGTGTCCAGCGAGATCACAAAGACATACTGGCTTAACAAGATCTATACCCCAGAGGTCCGAGAGGCACACAAACATGGCGACATCCACATCCACGACCTAGGGCTTCTTTCCGTGTACTGTGTTGGGTGGGATCTTCAGGACCTTCTTCTTGCAGGGTTCAGGGGAGCACCGGGAAAGGCAGAGAGCAGCCCGGCAAGGCACTTCAGAAGCGCCCTTGGTCAGATAGTAAACTTTTTCTACACCCTCCAGGGAGAAGCGGCAGGGGCCCAGGCCTTTGCAAATTTTGATACCCTTCTTGCACCATTTATCAGATATGACAACCTGTCCTATAGAGAGGTAAAACAGGCCCTTCAGGAGTTTGTCTTCAATGTTAACGTACCTACAAGAGTAGGTTTCCAAACGCCTTTTACAAACCTGACCATGGATCTTGAGCCACCTTCCACCTTAAAAGACCAACACGTGGTGCGTGGAGGAAAATATCAAAAGGAAACCTATGCAGAGTTTCAGGAAGAGATGAATGTTTTGAATCAGGCGTTTCTGGAGGTCATGTCTGAAGGGGATGCACGTGGAAGGGTATTCACATTTCCTATCCCTACCTACAATATTACCCCAGATTTCGATTGGGATAATTCAGGTCTTGGAAAGCTCTGGGACATTACCGCCAAGTACGGAATCCCCTATTTTGCCAACTTTGTAAATTCTGATATGTCCCCAGATGACGCCCGTTCCATGTGTTGCAGGCTGAGGCTCGATGTCAGAAGCCTTGAGCGCCGGGGTGGAGGCCTGTTTGGTGCAAACCCACTGACAGGTTCCATAGGGGTTGTAACCATCAATATGGCAGCTCTAGGCTACAGGGCAAGAGACGAAAAGGAATTTTTTTCTCTCCTGGAAAGAATGATGGAGATAGCCAGAACAAGCCTTGAAAGCAAGCGCAAGGTCTTGGAACATTTTGCTGAACAGGGACTTTATCCGTATACAAAATTTTATCTCAGGCACGTCAAAAGAAGATACGACAGGTATTGGAGCAACCATTTTTCCACCATTGGTCTTATAGGAATGAATGAGGCGTGCCTCAACCTCTTGGGTAAGGATTTATCAAAATCCGATAGTATAAAATTTGCTACAGAAGTTCTTGATTTTATGAAGGCAAAACTCGTTCAATTTCAGGAAGAAACGGGCAATCTTTACAACTTGGAGGCCACACCTGGTGAAGGAACAGCCTACAGGCTGGCTAAACTTGATCAAAAGCGTTTTCCTGATATCCGAGTACAAAATAAGGAGAAAACAGGAACACCATTTTATACTAATTCTACCCAGTTACCCGTTGACCTAACAGATGACGTGATAGAGGTTTTGGATTTACAAGAGCCCTTGCAGTCACGATATACAGGGGGAACGGTCTTACATGTATATTTGGGAGAGGCGGCCCCAGACCCTGAGGCCGTAAAAGAATTTGTGCGGATGGTGTGTAACAATTACTCGCTCCCCTATTTCACTATCACTCCATCTTTTTCCATATGTCCTGATCACGGTTATTTGAAGGGAGAGGTGCCAATATGCCCAGACTGTGGCCAAAATACAGAGGTCTACTCACGGGTCGTTGGCTATCTGAGGCCGGTTAACC
This sequence comes from Deltaproteobacteria bacterium, assembly GCA_027067775.1. Classification (GTDB taxonomy): domain Bacteria; phylum Desulfobacterota; class Dissulfuribacteria; order Dissulfuribacterales; family QOAL01; genus JAADCZ01. Next base: position 719 of record JAMOVK010000063.1, on the reverse strand, counting down.
AGTGGAACGATGGGAAACAGGCAGAGTTTTCCCTACGCAAGCGTTTTCTTTTTGGTAAATGAACCGATTTGACATAGGCGGCTTTACTCCTTTTACTCTTACCGATTATCCAGGCAAGGTAGCAGCCATAGTCTTTACACAGGGCTGCAACCTTGCCTGTCCTTTTTGCCACAACAAAGCACTGATTCCTATAAAGCATATCCCAGAAGATGAAGGAAAGAAAAGAGTTACAAAGGTCCTGTCCATCTTGGCCAAGAGGCGCGGTAAGATTCAGGGCGTTGTTGTTACCGGTGGGGAACCAACTATTCAACCAGGACTACAGGATTTTCTAAAAGCATTGAAAGAGCTTGGTCTTAGGGTAAAGCTTGATACCAATGGCACAAACCCCGGTGTTCTCAGACAGGTCCTTACCGAAGACCTTGTTGATTTTATTGCCATGGATATCAAGGCTCCGTGGGAGAAGTATGCCAAGTTGACAGGTAGAAAGCTGAACGTAGATCCTTTAAAGGAATCTATAAATTTCATACTAGAGTCAGGGGTGAAATGTCTGTTTCGAACAACCTTTGTTTCTTCTCTTTTGACAGAAAGGGACATAAATGTCATAAAATCATATATTCCCAGATATGTGCCATTTGTAAGGCAGAAGTTTGTAGTGCCTAAGAAGGATCTGGTCATTTGGCATGAAGTTGCACTGTAATTTTTCTTCTATTTAAAATGGA
>JAMOVK010000062.1 GCA_027067775.1 Deltaproteobacteria bacterium | reverse complement strand
TTTGATATGTCTATAAGATTGTTCCAGGCCTTAGGAACTGCATCAATTGTTTTAGGTTTAATATATTTTTTATATCCGAAACTCATTCCTGGTAGTGGTATTTTTATACCTGAACTATTGCTTTTTATAATATTCAGTAGTCTATGGAGATATTTTTATATTTGGTTCATTAGACATGAAATTGGTTCGAGGCCGGTTTTAATAATTGGTCAAGGAAAAAGCCTGCCCTATCTATTGCGGGAAATGAAGGAAAATAGTGACTGTGGTTATTCTATAAAAGGGATTTTGCTGTCTGAGGATGAAGATGAAAAAGTAGAGCAGGATTTGATTGATAAGGAGATTCCCGTATGGAAAGGTTTTGAAAATATTTATCGCCGGGTTCTGCAATTACGGGTTGATGAAATCATTGTGGCAATGGAAGAAAAACGAGGGAAGCTGCCTATATTTGAATTATTAGAATGTAAAATGAAAGGTATATCTGTAATTGATGGCGAGACATTTGTTGAAGAGATCTCTGGGAAACTGGCTGTAGATAATATCAATCCAAGCTGGTTGATTTTTAAGGAGGGATTTCAAAAAAAGCCGTCTACAATGTTTTTTAAGCAGCTTGTTGGAAGTTTTTTCGCTTTTTGGGGCCTATTAATTTCCCTGCCGATTTCTATCATGACCATCATTTTCATAAAGATGGAATCTCCTGGTCCAATTTTTTTTGAGCAGAAGCGTGTAGGCAAGGATGGCAAGGTTTTTACATTGATAAAATTCCGCTCCATGCGTAAAGACGCTGAAAAAGATGGAGCAAGATGGGCTACCCAAAATGATACTAGGGTTACAAGGGTGGGCAAGGTTATTAGAAAACTTCGGATAGATGAGATACCGCAAATGTGGAATGTCTTGAAAGGTGATATGAACTTTGTTGGCCCTAGGCCTGAACGCCCTGAATTTGTGAAAGAGCTTCGTCAGCAGATAAAGTTTTATGATCAGCGTCATACAGTTAAACCTGGCATTACGGGTTGGGCACAAATTAACTATCCGTACGGTGCATCCGTTGAGGATGCCAAAAAAAAGCTGGAATACGATCTTTTTTATATCAAACACATGTCTGTATTGATGGACCTGTTTATTATTCTAAAAACAGTAAAAACTATTCTTTTCAAGGAAGGATCAAGATAAAGGAGTATGTTAAATGTGTGGGATAGTTGGTTACGTAGGGCATAGAAGGATACTTCCTGTTCTTCTGGATGGTTTAAAAAGGCTTGAATATAGAGGATACGATTCTGCCGGAGTGGCTTGGCCTGAAAACGGAGACGTTAAAAGAGTCAGGGCCAAAGGTAAGCTCAATGTACTGGAGGATGCTCTTGAAGATTTTAGAAGCACAAAAAGTAGCGTAGGGTTAGGGCATACCCGTTGGGCTACTCATGGAAGGCCTACAGAGGAAAATGCACATCCGCATTGTGACTGTACTGGAAGATTGGTGGTGGTACATAATGGTATTATAGAAAACTATTTTCCGCTTAGAGAACAATTAAAGGAAGAGGGACATACTTTCAGATCGGACACAGATACAGAAGTCCTGGCACATCTTATTGAAAAATACCTTGAAGATGATCTTGAAAAGGCAGTCATGAGAGCCCTTAAAGATGTTGAGGGTGCCTATGCTCTTGGTGTCTTGTGGGCTGAACAGCCAGAGATGCTGATTGCTGCAAGGAAGCAGAGTCCTTTGGTGCTGGGATTGTCTGAAAATGAATGTTTCATGGCTTCTGATATCCCTGCTCTTCTGCCCTACACAAAGCGTGTAATTTTTCTGGATGATGGAGAGCTTGCAGTCCTCAAAGCCGGAAGTCTCAAGATTGTATCACTAGATGATGGCAAAATTCTCGACAAAGAGGTTCAGGAAATAAAGTGGGATGCTGGCATGGCTGAGAAGGCCGGCTACAAGCATTTCATGCTTAAAGAGATCTACGAACAGCCAGATGCGATCCTCAACACCTTCAGGGGAAGAATGGAACCTGAAACAGGCAAGGTAGAACTGCCAGAAATTGAGCTTTCAACTGATGTGATACGCAGATTGAACAAGGTGGTTCTTCTTGCCTGTGGTACCTCTTGGCATGCCGGGCTTGTCGGCAAATACTGGATAGAAAAATGGGCCCGCCTGCCTGTAGAGGTAGAACTTGCTTCCGAGTTTCGCTACAGGGATCTTCTTCTTGACGAAAACAGTTTAACCATTCCAATCTCCCAATCCGGAGAAACGGCCGACACCTTGGCTGGTCTTAGAATAGCAAAGGAGCTTGGTTCATCCATCATATCTATTTGCAATGTAGTAGGAAGCACCATAACCAGAGAGTCAGACGGCACTGTTTATACCCATGCAGGTCCAGAAATAGGCGTGGCATCCACCAAGGCCTTTACAAGCCAGCTAACAGCCATTTATCTGCTGGCTCTCTATCTAGCTCAGCAAAGAGGTACCCTTGATCACTCACAGATATCAGTCAAACTCAAGGGCCTTCTCGATATTCCCAGGATTGTTCAAGATAGATTGAAGGCCTGGCATAATGACGCCTCCTCGCTGGCAGACGAGTTCTATACGTACAGTGATTTTTTGTACCTTGGAAGGCATCTCCAGTTTCCAATAGCCCTTGAAGGGGCCCTGAAATTAAAAGAGATTTCCTATATCCATGCTGAGGGTTATGCAGCAGGCGAGATGAAACATGGTCCTATTGCCCTTATAGACAGGAATATGCCGGTTGTGGCCTTGGTTCCGCAGGATCATGTCTATGAAAAGATGGTCAGCAATGTGGAAGAGGTCAAGTCAAGGCGTGGAATTGTAATATCGGTTGGGGTTGAGGGTGATGAGGGCCTGCAGAGGTTAAGCCATTTTATGGTATCTGTTCCTAAGGTGGCACCAGAGTTAAATCCATTTATTTTTACCATTCCGCTTCAGCTTGTAGCCTATGAGATTGCACTGGCCAGGGGGTGCGATGTGGATCAGCCAAGAAATCTGGCCAAGAGTGTAACCGTGGAGTAGCGGATAACGAAGAACATTTGAATTGATACTGAAAGGAATCCATAGAAAATGAGGCAAGATTTTCAGAAGATACTTGTAACGGGTGCGGCCGGATTTATAGGTTTTCATTTGTCAAAAAGGCTATTGGAAGAAGGCTGCCAGGTCGTAGGGCTTGATATAGTAAATGACTACTATGATCCAGCCATCAAGGAGGCAAGGCTTGACATCTTAAGGCCGTATGATGCGTTCAAGTTCGTCAAGATTAATCTTGCCGATAAGAAGGCCATGGAAAAGCTCTTTAAGGAGGAGGCTTTTGATGCGGTGGTTAATCTGGCGGCCCAGGCCGGCGTGCGTTACTCCCTGGTTAATCCCCAGTCTTATGTGGATTCCAACCTGGTAGGTTTTGTGAACATCCTGGAAGGGTGCAGACATACAAAAGTCAAACACCTGGTGTTTGCCTCATCCAGTTCCGTCTATGGCTCCAACACAAAGATGCCCTTTAGCGTTCATGATAATGTTGACCATCCGGTCTCCCTTTACGCTGCCAGCAAAAAATCCAATGAGTTAATGGCTCACGCCTATGCCCATCTTTTTGGTATTTCATGCACGGGCCTGCGTTTTTTTACTGTTTATGGTCCATGGGGCAGGCCGGACATGGCCCTTTTTCTTTTTACAAAAGCAATCCTGGAAGACAGGCCCATAGATGTTTTTAATTATGGCAAGATGCAGCGGGATTTCACTTACATTGACGACATAGTCGAGGGCGTTGTCAGGGTGATGGAAAGGCCGGCCAAGCCCAATCCTGATTGGAACGGTGATAATCCAGACCCAGGTACAAGCTATGCTCCGTATAAGATTTATAATATCGGCAACAACCAACCCGTTGAGCTCATGCATTTTATAGAGGTGATAGAGGATACCCTTGGAAAGAAAGCCAGGAAAAATCTGATGCCCCTTCAGCCAGGTGATGTGCCTGCTACCTACGCAAATATAGATGACCTTGTGCGTGACACGGGTTTTAAACCTTCTACCCCTCTGGAAGTTGGGATCCCAAAGTTTATTGACTGGTATAAAGAATATTACAATGTCAGATAGTTATTGACTTTGGAAAGATCAGTAACACCTGTTCATTAAACCGGGAACAACTTTACTTGACGGCCATGTTAGGCGACCATATCATATTAGTGTAGGATATTATTTTTAAGGCCGTTTTTTCCGGAAAAGTTTTTTTCTGTCCGATGGTATTGGTAAGTTCTGGAGCTAGAAGATGAAATCATTCTATCTTGTTCTTGTCTTTATTATAATCTCCCTATACGCAATATCAGCTTCTGTTCCTGTTTTTGCGGAAAAAGGCAGGGCCGGGTCTGCCTCCAGCTCCATACCCCTGCCCTCCGGCCTTTCAAAAGACACCCAGTTTGTCATTTACTACATGGACAAGCGTTTCAGTGAGATCCAGCGGGAGATGGACAAGCGTTTCAGTGAGATCCAGCGGGAGATGGACAAGCGCTTTGAGCAGGTAGACAAGCGCTTTGAGCAAGTAGACAAGAGATTCGAGCAGGTAGACAAACGCTTTGAACAGGTAGACAGGAGGTTTGAAGACATAAATGAAAGATTCAGGGAGATGCTGAATTTCATGTGGATCCTTGCCGGCATCTTTACAACATTGACCGCTGTTGTGATAGGCTTTGCCTACTGGGACAGAAGGACGATCATACGAAAGGCCAGGGATGAGGCCATCGAACGGATAGAAAGAGAAGGCCGTCTCCAGGATTTCATCCGGGCGTTGCGGGCATTTGCAGAGAAGAACGGCGAATTTGCAAAGATCCTTAAGTCCTTTAACCTTCTGTAGTTGTAGAATAAAAATATAATGGAGGATGCAGGCAGCACCTCTAAGAGTTGGTCTTCTTCCCGAAAACTGGACCGTTCAAAATGTTAGAAAATGGTATACATTAAACGAGGAGGCAGGATATGAAACGGTCCAGATTTACAGAGCAGCAGATAGCCTTTGCACTTCATTTGTTAGCCCAACTGATTTAAATTCCAAGGGTCAAGCAAAACAGCACCACTGGCTTGCATGTCAGAAATATTCCGAGACACAATTATCATATTGAAAGCCAAACCTGTGGCAGCTATCAAACCATCAATAGCAGGCATTCCTTTCCCTTGATTTTCTGCCCTGTCTTGTATTTGCCCCCAAATCATGGCAACTTGCTCATTTATCGGCAAAATTCGTCTCCGAAAACGCTCTCTAAGGTCATTTTCTAACCATAAACGAAGTTTCTTTTTTCTGACCTCATCTTTTACTTTCTCAATCCTTTTGGATATCTCTCCCAGGGTGAGCACACTGATATATAATTGATTTTCAACCTGTAATTTCAACCAATGGACAACATTGTTATCAGGCTTCGGCTTGATAAGCTCAGCAATCACACAAGTATCTAGTAAGTATTTCATATTTCAACTTTTCTAGGCATTTCCTTAGATCTAAGTTTTGAAAAATCAATATCTACTTGTTTTAGGGGAGATTTACCAAAAAAGAGGGGATCGCATTTTTTGATATTCTTCGAAAGATAAAACAACCACGGCCTCTCGACCATGTTTAGTCACTATTTGAGGGCCGCTCTTACGCGCCTCCTTGACCAATCTACTAAATTTGTTTTTAGCCTCTTGTAATTGCCACACCTTTTCTTTCATAAATATCTCCTTGAATAGCTTGTCTAGACTGTCTAGATTTATATAGAACAAAAATTTTTGTCAATAATTACACCCCAAATAAAGCATGACACTATTTTCAGGACTAGCAAACCTTCAGGACTAAATTACGCGGCCTTTTTTACAAAAACCTCTCTGGCTGCCTTCATGCCTTTTATATGGTGCACAAGCCTTTGATCTCGAAGCCTCGTTAATGCCCCTGGGCTTCCCACTGCATGGCCAAATTCCTTTAAAAAACTTCTGGCAAAAGACAAAAATCCCTTTGGCTCCATGCCAATTTCATTTATAAGCCGGGGAACATTGTCCTTGATATAGCCTCTGCCCTCTTTTCTTAAGGCCCTGACCGCCCAGTCAACAAGCTCTAAATAATCTTTAAAGGAACAGGGAATTGGCGGTTCTTCTCCTTTTGCTTCATCTTCAAAGGACATAAGTTTTTCTTTATCTCGACCAGAAATCCTGTCCTTTACAGATGTATGTTCACATTCGCTTACACTTTTTGCTACCCCTGCCCTAACAGGGTTTAAGTCCACATAGCTCATGGCTGCAAGAAGGGCCCTTTCATCAAGTAAGGCCTGACTCTTAAACCTTCCTTCCCAAAACCTGCCCCTTACCCTGTCTTCCCGGTTGGCCTTTCTGGCTATGTGCTCATTTAAGCACCTCATAAACCAGGAAAGATCATAAAGCCTCTTTCTAAACTCCTTTATAAGCTCTTCAACTTCAGCACGTTCAGCTTTACTCAGATTCTCTTTTCCAAATTCGAGAAATTTCCTTCCTAAAATGGGCCTTTCAAAAATTGAATACCATCTTTCTAACACTTCCGTATCACTAAGTGATTCCGCCTTTTCTTTATCCAGAAACAGGACCACATGGTAGTGATTGCTCATTACTGCATAAGCAGCCACCCTGATACAAAATACTGAAGCAAGCTCCTTTATCCTGTCTGCTATCCACTGCTTCCTGTGAGAAAAATCCTTTCCAGTCTCAGGGTCCTTACTACAAAGAAAAGACCTTCTTACACACCTGGAAACACAGTGATACCAAGGAGTTGTTTCAACTGACACTAAAGAAGAACGGGCAATTGTCATGGCTAATTCCTTGTCTGGTCTATTTCACCAAAGGCTAGCATCTTTAACATTAACAAAGAGTTTCAATTAAAAAATGGATGTCCTTTATTCATTATTCACTTTATTCACTCTATTTAGACTTTATTAGAATTCCATTTTTTTTCATGGAAAAATTTTTCCTAAAAGGGAACTTTTTTCTCAAAATCCAAAAAGAACACCGTTATCTTTCGTGTTTGAAGGGAAAAGCATGAATTTAATTCTTTAATATTGGCATATTATATGCAAGCTATCTATAACAATAACAATCTAAAGAATTTGAAAAAACTTATAAGAAGGGGGGTGCATACTTGCTTGGCGGGAGGGTCTTTTGAGAGAAGATAGATTGGATACAAAACACAAAACAAAATTATAGATAAAAAGGAGGTTAAGATGCAAAGGACAGTTTTAGGAAATTTAAAGATTATAGTTTTAATGGCCGTATTGGCCGTGGGTACTTTCATGGTAAGTCAGGCTATGGCTATACCATCAACTCTGTATGATATCACTGAATTTTCAGGCACAGATAAGTATAAAGACACAGGTGCGGAAGCAGCATATTTGACTGATACTGATGGAACAACTGATGATGCCACTGCATTCCTTATGTTAGAAATTGCTGGCTGGAAGGATACAAATGCTTTTGGAATCTATGGTTTTACAACGGATGCTAATGGAGATATTAGTATAACTGGTATGTTAGAAGTGTTTTCTGGTTCAGAGGACGCTCTAACATCGAAGACCATAGCTTTTGATGTGAGTACTGGTGAGGCTTGGATATCTGGTACCAGCAACAAGGTCTCAATCGGTACCACCTTTGGTTTCTATTTACATGATGAAAGAACGGGAACTGATAAACAATATGATTACTGGTATTCCCATACGTCCTTAAATGAGGATGATTATGATCATGTGATGATTTTTGATACGCGAGACAATACAGTAAACGCCCTTTTGGGGAGTGATATTATTGTTGCTTTTGAGGACTTGCCAAGTGGCGGGGATGAAGATTTTAGAGATATGGTTGTTGGTATAACTGATGTCGCCCCCGTCCCCGAACCTGCGACTATCCTCCTTTTTGGTGCTGGTCTCCTTGGCATCGCTGGCTTTGCTCGCAGGAAGGTGCTGAAGTGATAATGATTCGATTCCTCAATCAGGATTGACCTAAAGGCCCGATAAACAATCGGGCCTTTTTGGGATAAAAAAGGATGAATGAATAAAAGGGCATCCATTTATTAATCGGATTTCTAATCTAAAAATAAATGGAAACTTGACCGGATCTGAGAATGACGTCTTTATGGATGGAAGGTATTAATATAAAAAATATTAAAATTAAAAGCCTATAACAACATGAGCATAATTGCCAGATCTTCTGCTCCCAGATGACCATGATTCTCTTGTGATGAGTTATAGTCAAATGTTGCGTATGGCATCATGCAGCCTCATGCTGAAGTGATCTTTCGTCAATGCCAATAAATAAATCGTATTCCTTGCACAACGTCTGTCAGACGGCGAAATCCACGAATCCTTTGCCAGCCTTTTTCTGCACATTGTCCCAGACGGAACACCATAGCCAAAACAGTGGTTCTTGAAACACATCCCCTTGTCTTTGAATAAAGGACATCCATTTATTAGTCGTTTGAGATAAAGCCAGGGCAGTACATTCTCCACACTTTTTGTCAGCTTGATATAGGGAGGCAACAGAGAAGATCGGAAAACAATACCTGATCTGCTCCTGTCCCTTGTCTTGGCAACTCGTATCTCCACAGGACCCAGGCCAGTCAATATCTTGCGCTTTGGCAAATAATCGTTTCTGACGATTGCTCTTCGTCCCTTGGCATCACGGACATGCTCATATTCTGCCAGAAAATGCTCCAACTCCACCTCTGCTGGTTTTTTTGAATGTTACTACGGTATCCTTGGTCAGGTGGCGTATCCTCCTTTACTGAATTATGATCTGCGAAAAATCACATCAGCAGGATACGCCGCATTCCTCTTTATGCCCATACACAAAAAATGGTTATAACTCCCAACCAAGTGACGGAGGCTTTATGTTTCTTTGTGTAATCATGGATTGGTATAGCCGAAAGATACTTGCCTGGAGCATATCTAACACCCTGGATGCTGAGTTTTGCGTGGCTTGTCTTGAGATGGCTCTTTCCCGACATGGGAGTCCTGAGATATGCAATTCGGATCAAGGGATCCAATATATCAGGATAGATTTCATCAAAGTCTCAACGACCAGACCCCTGATGAAGTCTATGAGTTTGCTCTTGCAGCTTGAGGAAAAAGCGAAGGCGATCAAAAAATGTCAGATCAACTGTACAAAAATCGGGGATCACTTCAAGATAAAAAGATAATCTGTTTTTTTGAAAGGTTTGATTCTGTTTTCTTGACGATTAAGGCTAAAGATGTTAATCAAAATAGCTTCTTGATCTAATGTCGGGACGTGGCGCAGTCTGGAAGCGCACCTGAATGGGGTTCAGGGGGTCGGAGGTTCAAATCCTCTCGTCCCGACCAATATCAAAAAAGAAAAGGCGTCTGTAACACACGCTTTTTTATTTGGAGGAAAACCTTTTACTGTCTGGCCTGTTGTTCAAAATTTTGGATATTTTGGATACAGGATCTGCTGATGGTTGGTGCCGTAGGGCAGGGCGAAATGGAGCAGAGATAGCCAGCTGGGGATCCTTTCGTCTGATAGGTCTTGCGAGTGTGGCACGCAGAAAGATAAAGTTAGACCTTATGTTACATAGGCCGCTCTAATGGAGCGGCCTTTTTTACGTTCTTCACATTTTTATATCTTAGTCTACTATTGTAGCTTTAGGGCAATTGGCTTTGCCGGAACCACATCATTCACCTTTATCTCTTCGCTTCTTTTTACGCTACGGCCTTTTTTATCTTTTATAGTGACTGTAAACATGTATGTACCAGCAGCAAGATACTTATGGCTAATCTTATTTTGAGAAGTTGTTAAAGTTTTTCCATCTCCAAAATTATAAGTGAAAGTAAAACCTGCTCCATTAGCGTGTACCGTGAAATCAACCACTTCACCAGGATTGGATAACGAATTTTTTGAAACCTTTATAGTTATATGGTTGTCATATGGTTGAGCACTTGTATGGGCAGTATGGGTATAATTTTCATAGCTGTCATACGAAAAGGCCGAATAGCAATAAATTAAATTGGGATCCAGGCCCGAATGAATA
>JAMOVK010000061.1 GCA_027067775.1 Deltaproteobacteria bacterium | reverse complement strand
ATATGTATCTATGTCGCTGTAACGAGGGCATATCCCATGGGAGATCACAACTCCCTCCAAACGGTTTAGGTCAGGCCTTAGTATGGCTGCATCACTTGGCCCATCATTCAAAATGCCGCAAAGGGGTTTTATCACACTGCCACCCTGGACCTCATGGTCATACTGGCGAACCACATATTCCTTGCTACAGATGTCATATCTTGACAAAAGTCCCTTTAGTTCCGAGCCAAGATCAGTCGGGCACTGAAATTCAGGCTCTTCGTGTCTGGGTTCCTGCCATATTGCAGTAAGTTCCATTTGGGGAACCCCATCATGGACAAAGTCCATGTCAAGATAGGCAACTGTTTTTCCATTGTACAGGCAGTGGTATTTACCAGTATCTGTGAACTGGCCAAGAACAGTAGACTCTACACTCATCTTTTCCGAAAGCCTCAGAAATTGATCCAGCTTTTCCTGGGGAACTGCAACCGTCATCCTTTCCTGGGCCTCAGAAACAAGGATTTCCCATGGCTGAAGTCCTGGATACTTTAGCGGAGCCCTGTCCAGGTGAAGTTCGAAGCCACCTGATTCTAGGGCCATCTCGCCCACGGATGATGAAAGGCCACCGGCACCGTTGTCTGTTATCGAGTTATAAAGTCCAAGGTCGCGAGCCCTTAACAAAAAGTCTGTCATCTTCTTCTGGGTTATTGGGTCTCCTATCTGTACGGCAGTTGCCGGGGAGCCCTCGTGTAGCTCTTCAGAGCTGAATGTAGCACCATGTATGCCATCCTTGCCTATGCGGCCACCGCACATGACTATGGCATCGCCTGGTCTTGCCTTTTTTTCATAAGAAGGACGCCCCCCAATGGTTTTGGGCATGACACCACCTGTGCCACAAAAGACCAATGGTTTTCCTAGGTAGCGTTCGTCAAACAAAATGGAACCGTTCACAGTTGGTATACCGCTTTGGTTGCCACCGTGTTCCACCCCTTCCCTTACTCCTTCAAATATCCTTTTAGGGTGAAGCAGTCCTTTAGGGATGGGTTTGTCGTAGTCCGGTGGACCAAAGCAAAAGACGTCTGTATTAAAGACAAGCTTTGCCCCAAGTCCTGTGCCAAACGGGTCTCTGTTCACACCAACAATGCCTGTCAATGCCCCGCCATAGGGATCAAGGGCAGAAGGGCTGTTGTGGGTTTCAACCTTAAATGCGATGTTTAGTTCGTCTGTAAAACTGACCACTCCGGCATTGTCCTTAAAGACAGAAAGGCACCAGTCCCTGCTGCCAAGAGTCTGCCTGATTTTTTGTGTAGCCCCCTTGATGTAGGTATTAAAAAGGCTGTTGATATCCTCTTTGCCAGCAGGTGTTTCATAATGAATGATTGCGTTGAATATCTTGTGTTTACAGTGTTCCGACCAGGTCTGGGCAAGGGCTTCAAGCTCGCAGTCAGTGTATTTCCCCCCAAGTCCTACCTTTTTTCTATCTTCCAAGACCTTTGGGTCTTGAAGATGAGCCTGTAAAATCTTCATCTCCTTGAGGCTCAGTACGAGTACCCTTTCTCTGGAAAGTTGCATTAGTTCCTCGTCTGTCATTGAGGCCAGATCAAATTCCAATACCTCAATTTTTGCCTCTTCCCTTACCCTGGGTACAAAGAAGAAGGGATCCTTTTCCCTTTTATAGATCCGATCCAGTTTGGAAAATTTACAAATAGTGGTTCTCTGAATGAGGTCATTGGCAAGAAGGTCCTTGGCCAAAGATTCTGTTTGGTCTTGTTCTAACGAACCACTGATAAGATAACCGGTTGAGGTGTAGACGCCTTCTTTATCCTGGTTAAGGCGTCTTTTAAGAAGAAGTTCTATGGCTTCTCGGGCGGTCTTCCCTTCATTGTCTGTAACTCCTGGTCTAAATCCTACTTCTATTAGCCAGTTCCAGTTCTTGTCTATTGAGTGGGCAATGGTCTTGGCTATAGGTTCATTTATGCTGTAATGTTGAATTACAGGGTCGGAAAATGGACCTTTGGCTATGGCTTCCAGGGTATTCCTGTCAAGATCCATCTCGACTAAATAGACCTTATAGGTTCTGATATCTTCTACAGGTAAACCAAGATCTTCCCTGGCACGTTTCAGGGTCTTAAGGCCAAGGGCATCCTTGAGTGTTGGTTTGAGGCAGACTTCTATTCTGTGGACCATTTTTACTCCTGCATCTTAAAAATTTATATTTTTTCTCGAGCTGGTTTGGCAAGAACCAAACCAGATTGCCTGGGTTCATGTGATAATAAAAGAGTCAAGAACTTTCAATGCAAATTTAGGCAGGTCTTCCAACTAATTTTTCTTTAGTGTGTCTAGGCTCTTAATCGCCTCTAGTATGTCCTGCGGGAGAGGCGCTTCCAAACTCAGTTTTTTGTCCTTGTAGATAGGGTGTTGCATTGCCAGTTTCCAGGAATGAAGCATCTGGCGTTTAAATTCTACCTTATTGCCGTTAGGTAACTGCAGGAACTTTGGCCCCCCGTAAGTGGTATCCCCAAGAAGTGGATGACCCAGATGGGACATATGTACACGTATCTGATGAGTGCGTCCGGTAAGCAACCTGATCCGTAGTAGCTGTGCGGCAAATAGGTCCGTTTCAACC
>JAMOVK010000060.1 GCA_027067775.1 Deltaproteobacteria bacterium | reverse complement strand
TAGGGCCGAAAGGCAGTAGACAAGCCCCTGCCTTATCGTCTCAATGCGTTCTGCCAGCCCCCCCTTTAGACCCTTCACGCTCATGAGGCTCAGGCAGGACGACTGGGCATTTACCAGGTCGTTTAACGCCTCTGCCTGTGTCAGGTCAATCCTTCCGCTTAGAAAGGCCCTTTTGGTAAACTCCCCGGGAAGTGCCAGTCTGGCCCCTCTTGCAAGACAGAGCTCCAGTATCAGCCCCATGACTGCCGGACCGCTATGGCACTGTATCTCGACCACGTCCTGTCTCGTATAGGTCTTTGGTGCCTTCATGTAAACGCACAGGGCTTCGTCTATTTCCTGACCCGTGTCTGGATCCGTGATAAAACCGTGGTAGAGCATGTGGGATTTAAAGGAACAGTTTGGATTCGAGGGCCGAAATATGGCCTTTAAAATGGGCAGGCTGTCGCTGCCGGAGATTCTGATAATGCCAATCCCGCCTGGCCCTGAGGGAGTGGCAACTGCAGCAATGGTGTCGGTATCCCTATGAATAACAACCATCAGATAAGTGGCAGCACCCTGTCAGATAAAAGATCCCTGTTAATGACCGACCAAACAATAAGTGAAAAATTTCCTTTTAAGGAGAAAAATTTTTCAGCTCGAGCCTGTTCTCCTGCCTGAATGCCTTTTTCTTCTTGTAGGGGTGATCACCACCTTACGACCTGCCCCTTGCCCGGAGCTGTGGGTCCTTATTCCCTTGAACTCTTTAAGGGCCATATGGACTATCCTTCTCTGTCTTGCGGGCATTGGCTGAAGGCTGACTGGCCTGCCTGTCCTTTTAACCTTGGCAGCAAGTCTTTCGGCAAGAGCCACCAAATTCTTCTTGCGCCTTTCCCTGTAACCGGCAGCTTCCAACATGACCCTGTAATTTATCTTGGGATCATGTCTTCTCAGTGACAGATTCACAATATATTCCAGGGCATCAAGTGTCTGTCCGTCCTTGCCTATGATTAGGGAAAGATCGTCTCCTGTAATATTTACAAAGGGCTTTGAGGTCTGTTCCACTACATAAGCCTTTCCGGAAAGTCCACTTTTTTCCAGTATCTCATTGGTTATCTGGCATGCAAGGGCCACAAACTTCTCAAGTCTTTCCCTGTCCAGCTCCTGCGCATGAGATACACGACTTTCTGGCTGGGAAACAGGCCTGCTGTCGGCTTCAACCTCTGCCAAGTCAGTCTGCCCGCTTTCCTCGCGGCCCGTTTCCAGACCATCCCTGTCTTCAACAGCCTCATCCCCTGCACCGTTCTTGGGCCTGGCCTTTATCTTGGCCCTTTTGCCACCAAGGCCAAAAAGACCGGTAGAGCCCCTAGTTATTATTTCAATCTCTAACTGTTCCCTATCACACTTGAAATGACGACATGCTGCCTCAATGGCCTTGTCAACCGTCTTGTCTTCAAACTCCAAAATTTCAGCTGTTGTCTGATTCATAAGCGCTTCCCCAACCTTACCCTTTTCTTTAATCAGTAAACTTGTTGACATAATATTGTTGAATAATGGACAGAATGTTGTTCACCAGCCAGTACAACACCAGGCCTGAAGGAAAATTTATAAACATGAATGTGAATACGACCGGAAGCAGCTGCATCATCTTGGCCTGGGTTGGATCCAGAGACGATGGCGACATCTTCTGCTGCAGGTACATGGAAGCTCCCATAAGAAGCGTAAGGACTGGTACCCCACCCACCACAGGAATCTCTACGCCAGGAATCATCAACCTGTCCGGGGCGGACAGGTCGTTTATCCAGAGCATGAACGGCGCATGCCTGAGTTCAATGGCCTGAAGAAGGACCTTGTAAAGCGCAAAAAAGACAGGAATCTGCAGCAACATGGGCAGGCATCCACTCATTGGGTTGACCTTGTAGGTCTTGTAAAGCTGCATCAGTTCCTTGTTTAGCCTCTCCTTGTCATCGCCATACTTTTCCTTAAGCTTCTGCAGCTTTGGCTGGAGTTTCTGCATGGTCTTCATGGACTGGGCACTTTTATGCGCTAGAGGCCAGAACAGGAGCTTTATCAAAATGGTCAGCAGGATTATGCACACGCCGTAGTTGTGCACGTACCTGTACATAAAGTTGAGAAGATAGAGAAGGGGCTTGGCAATGGGATCAAACCAGCCAAAATTTATCGCCTTGGAAAGGTTGTGCCCCACCTTCTTGAGACGCTCTATCTCCTTGGGACCAATATAGATATTCATCTTGCACAGTGTTAGGGCGTTTCCCTGGACCTGCCCCCGTACCCTGGAAGAAAGAGTGCTTTCTGTCAGTTTCTCGTCATTTAAAAGGGTGATGCGGACATCCCAGGGCCCCTTCGGATCTGCTGTTACAAGGGCTGTCATAAAGTAGTTGTCGCCATAGCTGAGCCAGTCCAACTCGCCGCTATATACATGACTTTCTCCCGGCTTATCAAGGCTGATTTCTTCCAGGCCGGTTGATTGAGCATAATAGGATGGCCCTGAAAAAACGTATCTGGTGGAGGCATTGTAAGGTTTTTCATAGAGAAAAACAGTGTATCTGTCAGCATCTGCCCCTGTTATCTCCATGTCAAAATCCATGAGATATTTGTCTGGGTAAAAGGTGTAAGTCTTTACAAGGGTAGCGTTTGCTCCAAGTTGACTAACAAAATGCACGGATACGGGCCTTGTTCCATCCTTGAGTTCTAGCTTGTATCTGTCTGCCCTAAAAAACCGGCTCCTGAGGTCTATGGGGCCACCGCTAACAATTTTCACTCCCAGGGGCAGAAGCGGAGGTGACACATTGACAAGGTCCACCCCGGGCGAATTTTCATCTATGTCTTGTCTGTACTTTTTCAGGACAAAGTGTCTGAACGTGGCGCCATTTTCTGAAAGAACAGCGTGGAAAAGAGGGGTATCAACAACTACATCCTTTCCCTTGGTCTCCATATCCTCGGGTAGCTTGACAAGCTTTTTGACAGGCTTGGATTTTGGTCTGGAAATGCCTGGCTGACTTGTAGAATTGTTACCTGTTTGGGCAACAGCTGGACTGTGATGCGAACCTGTTACATTTGTAGCATTAGCCCCAGGAGCAGCATTCTGTAGCTGACTGCCAAAAAAATACTGAAATCCGGCAAGTACCGCAATTGACAAAACTATGGCCAGAAGAGCTCTCGTTTCCATATTTTCCATCCATACTTTAAAAGTTAAGAACAATACCTGTTAGGGAAGGGGATCAAAGCCTCCCGGATGCCAGGGATTACATTTTACGATCCTTTTGACAGAAAGAAACAACCCTTTTAAAAGACCGTATCTGGACAAGGCATCAATAGCATAGGTTGAACAGGTGGGGTGAAACCGGCAGGTATTCGGGAACAATGGAGATATTAAAAACTTATAGGCCCTGATCAGGCCGATAATTGTTGTTACAACCGGATTTACAGAAATTTTTTGTCTGGACTGCAAATCTTTTTTCAACTATCTTTCCTGCCTCATTCATTCTACAGCGCAGCTTCTGCCAACCAGTCTCTAAAATCTCCTGTCTGGGCAGAAATACCAGATCAAATCCTTGAGGAAAGGCGGGCTTCTGTAGCCTGAATAGCTCTCTGCAAAGTCTTTTGGCTCTATTCCTCTTAACAGCGTTTCCAAAACGCCTGCCAACACTGATCCCCATCCTTGAAAATGGCTTGTCATTGGCAGCTATAACCAACGTAAATTCGGGAAACCTTATCCTTTTTCCCTCTTTGAATATCCTGTTAAAGTCTTGACCTGCTGAAATCCTTTCTGCCTTGGAAAGCTTAAATCTCCCCTTTTTCAACCCCTTCAAGCTGTCTATACACTGAGCCTCTTTCTTCCCCTTGACCTGCGCCTTGCAAGAACCTTTCTTCCTGCCTTTGTGCTCATGCGTTTTCTGAATCCGTGCGTCCGCTTTCTCTTAATGTTGCTTGGCTGAAAAGTCCGTTTCATTATACAACAACTCCTTGGATATAATTAATGATTTCTGATCTCAAACTCTGATTAAACCCATAATAAAATGAAGCCTCAAATTTTTACTAATCAGAAACTGTAATGTCAAGAGCAGGCCTGTCAAAATCCGGCAGAACAGGATCAAAAGACCAAAACCATATTTCTTGCTTTTTCACATCCTCTTTGTTAGGTTTTGGCAGCCTATTTTTGATCTTGGCTGATGGATTAGGATAGATTTCAACTTTAACAATTTTACATAAGAAGGAAAAGTATAAATGGTATTCGGTGCCCTTTTGGGGTGGCTTTCCAACGACTTGGCAATAGATCTTGGTACCGCTAACACCCTTGTGTATGTGAAGGGCAAGGGTATAGTCTTGAGAGAACCTTCTGTTGTGGCTGTAAAAAAGGATGCCCGCTCGGCAAGGGTTCTTGCAGTTGGCAAAGAGGCCAAGATGATGCTTGGCAAAACCCCTGGAAACATTGTAGCAATAAGACCCATGAAGGATGGAGTGATTGCTGACTTTGAAGTCACGGAGGCTATGCTGCGCTATTTTATCCGCAAGGTACACAACAGGAGGACTCTGGTCAGGCCACGGATCATCATCAGCGTGCCTTCTGGCATTACACAGGTGGAAAAAAGGGCCGTTAGGGAATCTGCCGAATCAGCAGGGGCAAGGGAGGTATATCTTATTGAAGAACCCATGGCTGCTGCCATTGGTGTTGGTCTTCCGATTACCGAACCGACAGCCAACATGGTGGTGGACATTGGTGGAGGCACAACAGAGGTAGCGGTAATTTCCCTTGCAGGGATAGTCTTTTGCAAATCAGTCAGGGTAGCTGGAGACCGTATGGATGACGCCATACTTCACCATATAAAAAGACGCTACAGCCTCCTGATAGGAGAACATACGGCAGAGAAAATAAAGATGGAAATCGGGGATGTCATGCCTGAACCCCCATACAAAAAGATGGAAATCAAGGGCAGGGATCTGGTCTCAGGGGTGCCGAAAACCATAGAAATAGATGCGTCAGAGATACAGACTGCCATATCGGAACAGGTTGAAACTATAGTAGAAACGGTCAAGATTGCCCTGGAACAGACACCTCCGGAGCTGGCTGCAGACATCGTTGACAAGGGAATAGTTCTGACAGGTGGAGGGGCCTTGTTAAAAAATCTGGACAAGCTTCTGAGAGAAAAGACAGGGCTTCCCATTATTATAGCCGACGATCCCCTTTCGTCAGTGGTGCTCGGTTCAGGCCAAACCCTGGACAACATAAACATTCTCAGAGAAATAATGATCAACTAGCCTTGATACGAACAAAAATTGGCTAATCAACCCCAAAAGAAGTCTAGAGGCATTAAAAAAGTCCTGATTGTAGCAACTCTGCTGCTTCTGGCTGGTATCCTTACACTGGCTGCCCTTACCAAAACAAGGGTCATACTTCCGGCAGAAATGGTCCTGAAGGATACCAACGGCCGCATCCAGTCTTTTCTTTCTGTTCCATTTTCAAGGCTTCGCCTTATATGGGAGGCCTATATAGATCTCCAAAATGTAAAGGAAGAAAATCAGGTCCTGAAGGCACAACTTGCCCAGCTGGAAAACGAAATAACCTCTTACAGAGAGGCCCTTATTGAAAACCGCAGGCTAAGACAGCTTCTGGACATAAAAAATTCGTCAGACTGGAAAACGGTTGTAGCCAGGGTAATCGGAACAGATATAGCACCCTGGAGGGCAGTGGTAACTATTGATGTTGGCAAAAGGGATGGCGTAAAGGCAGATATGCCCGTGCTGTGCCAGGGAGGTCTTCTCGGTCGGATAATAGAGACCAGTATGTCTTACAGCAAGGTAATGCTCTTAACTGACTATCACAGCCGAATAGGAGCTATTGTCCAGAGAAACCGTGCAAGGGGAATCCTGAAGGGAGACGGAACCAGGGGCTGCATACTTGATTATGTCAAAAAGGGTATAGACATTCAGGTTGGGGACACTGTCATTACTTCGGGACTTGATGGAATCTTTCCAAAAGGCCTGCTTCTTGGCAAAGTAAAACTGGTGGGACCCGGGGACAGATCTGATCTTTTTCAGTTCATAGGAGTTGAGCCTGCAGCCAGCATCGAAGATACAGAGGAAGTGCTTGTGCTGAAGAGTCATCTTCCAAAGATCAAAAAACAATGAAAACCATATTTGTTTTTCTCTTCCTGTCCTATGTATCTTTGCTGTTCGAGAGCACGTGGTGCATATTCTGCAACCTCTATTTTCTCCATATTGATCCGTTACCTGCCCTCATCTGTTGGTTATCGCTGAAGGAGGATTTCTGGCCCGGGACGCTGGCAGTTACCATCTGCGGACTAATGGCATGTCTTTTTTCATGCCTGAAGTTCTTCCTGTTCCCACTGGCATACTTGATAGGCTTTTTCACGGTATATTTTATACGTGTAAATATGCTTGAACTGTCAAAATTGCAGGCATATCTTATAACCGGATTTATCTCTATAGAGATTCTTGTTGTCCAGCTTGCAGGCAGTGGCAGTCCCGAACTCCTCTGGCCCTGGGGTTTGATCCAAGCTGTTATCAACTTTGTCATTGCACCAGTGGTATTTTGGGCATGCAATAGATGTCTGGCCCTACTTTCAGACATGGTGGCAAGATTCAGACATGAAAAAGGAAACTAAGATAAAGACACCAGATACAAATCTGCTTTTAAAACATTTTGAATCCGGAGACAATCAGGAAAAGCAGCAGATGTGTACCTACTGCGGCCTGATCCTGTTTGGCTGCTTTCTATTTCTTTGTTTACGCCTATGGTACCTGCAGATCTACAGGGGGGCAGAATTCAAGGAACTTTCTGAAAAAAACAGCATCAAGTATGTCAGGCTGCAGTCATACCGGGGCAACATCCTTGACCGCTCAGGCAGACTCATCGCTGGAGTGCAGCCCAGTTTCAACATCGGTGTTGTTCTCAAGGACGTTCAGGATGTTGAATCCCTCATTTCCAAACTATCTCAGTTACTTGATGAAACGGCCACAGATATCAGGATGAGGCTCGTCTCTGCAAAGGGTCAGCCTTCATATCTGCCGGTAATAGTTAAGAGAAACGCCTCCTGGCAAGAGATAGCCAGGGTTGAGGCACGCCTATACCGACTGCCTGGGGTCGTGGTGGAGGTCGCCCCTGCCCGTCAATATCCTTACGGAACGGTTGCACCCCACCTGCTTGGCTACCTTGGAGAGGTAAGCCTTGATCAACTGAAAAGTGGAAACTTTCCCCATGCAGTGCCAGGGGACCTTGTTGGTAAATCGGGCATAGAACTGAAGTTTGAAAGGGAGCTTGCCGGCAGAAGCGGATACAAGATGATAGAGGTGGATGCCAAGGGCCGAATGATAAAGGTGCTCAAGGTGCAAAAACCCATGCCAGGCAAGGACATTCAGCTGACAGTCAACCTGGACCTTCAACTTGCTGCTGAAGATGCCCTTTCTGGCAAGTCAGGGGCACTGGTGGCCCTTGACCCCAGAAACGGCCAGATACTTGCCATGGCCAGCAGCCCAAAGTTTGATCCAAGGATATTTTCAAGAGGCCTTACAAAAATGGAATGGAAGGAGTTGAACGATCCCTTGCTCACTCCCCTGGTAAATAAGGCCATACAGGGTCAGTATGCACCAGGATCCACGTTCAAGATAGTCATGGCTGCTGCAGGACTTAGAGAAAAGGCGATTACTCCCTATACCTCTTTTTTCTGCAATGGTTCCCTAAAGCTGGGCAGAAGAAGATTCAGGTGCTGGAAAAAAGGCGGACACGGCCAAACCTCTCTGTACAAGGCCCTGGTACAGTCGTGCGATGTCTATTTTTACAATGTGGGACTCAAGCTGGGAGTGGACAGAATATCAAAGTATGCCCTTGGTTTTGGATTTGGCAAAAAGACAGGCATAGATCTTCCTGGTGAAAAGGCTGGCTTTGTACCTACAAGACAGTGGAAAAGGCGAAGATTCAGGGAGCCCTGGCAAAAGGGAGAGACCCTGAACTATTCCATTGGTCAAGGATTCCTGCTGGTTACCCCTCTGCAACTTGCAAGAATGATAGCGGCTGTCGGTAACGGTGGTAAGCTATTCAAGCCACAGTACGTTCTTGATGCATCTCATGTACTCCAAGCCAAGGTGCCTGTACACACCGGCACCCTGGCTCTTATAAGAAAGGACCTTGTTGGAGTGACAGAAGACAGACACGGTACTGCCCGTACCTGTTTTATTGAGGGCATACATGTGGCTGGCAAGACAGGAACGGCCCAGGTCATCAAGCAGATGAAAAGGAGGGAGAGCGAAAAGATGGCCTGGAAATACCAGGATCACGCACTCTTTGTGGCCATGGCACCTGCCAATGACCCGCAGATTGCAGTGGCAGTCATAATAGAACATGGAGGACATGGAGGCTCTGCTGCAGCCCCGGTTGCCAGGGCTGTCATAGAAAGATGGCTAAAACTCCGATCCCCCAAACCTTCTACAATTCTTCAGCGTAAGCTCTAAGAAATGATATGCTTAACAAACGCATCTTAAAAGAAATCGACTACGTATTTTTGCTCTGCCTGGTTTTCATCATGGCCCTGGGGTTCATAAACCTGTGGAGTGCCAGTGCTGCTGCCGGTTATCCCTTCCAGTGGAAACAGCTCCAGTGGTATGTGGCAGGGACCTGCTTGATGATCGGGGCCATGAGCTTTGACTATCGCAAGTTGTCAAAATACTCCCTTCACCTCTATATCTTCACCGTCATCATCTTGATACTGGTGATGTTTATTGGCAAATCCGTCTCAGGCTCCCAGAGATGGATATCCCTGGGGTTTTTCAACCTGCAGCCCTCTGAACCTGCCAAACTTCTTATGGCAATAGTGATAAGTGCCTATTTTGCCCAGGAGGAAAAGGAACGATTTGGGCTAAGAGACCTTGTAAAACCCACCCTGATGGTTGCCCTGCCCTTTTTATTGATCTTCAAACAGCCTGATCTTGGTACTGCACTCCTCATTCTTATAATCTATGGCTCCCTGGTCTTGTTTGCCAGGTTAAAATGGGGATCTTTCCTCATAATCCTGGGCTCGGTCCTTTGCGCGTTTCCACTGGTATGGAAATTGATGAAACCCTATCAGCGAAAGAGAGTGGAGATCTTTTTGAATCCGGATGCTGATCCCTTTGGCGCTGGATGGCATGTCATACAGTCTAAGATAGCCGTGGGTTCCGGACAGCTTTTGGGAAAGGGTTTTATGAAAGGCACCCAGGCACAGCTGAACTTTTTGCCAGAGGTCCACACAGACTTTGCCTTTTCGATCTGGTCTGAAGAGTGGGGATTTGCCGGGGCAGTAGTGCTTATTGCTGCCTACTTTTTATTTCTTCTTCGTTGTCTGAACATTGCACAAAACACAAGGGACCGTTTTGGTTCTTTTCTTGTCTTTGGCATTACTGCCATGATATTTTGGCAGATGCTGATAAACATATGCATGGTCCTTGGACTCCTGCCTGTAGTTGGCATACCCTTGCCACTTATCAGTTACGGCGGTTCCTCTGTAATAACAACACTCCTTGGAGCAGGGCTTATAATGAACGTCCGAATAAGACGTTCCTTGTTTCAAGGCTGAAATCTGTTAATATTTACCTGTAAATATTTACTCTTAAATCAAGGGGATGTAGCTCAGCTGGGAGAGCGCCACGTTCGCAACGTGGAAGTCGGGGGTTCAAGTCCCCCCATCTCCACCAGGGACATATGGTAAAAGCCTATCTCTTTGTCGATGCAGCCTACTTTAAACAAAAGGCAGTCACCGTTGCCACCACTACCCATCCACAGGACACGGGAAAGATAATAAGCTGTTACACTTCCTTTAGAAATGGAGTTGCCCGATACGAGCCGGGCAAATTCTACAAAAGGGAGCTTCCCTGTATCATGAAGGTGCTCGGGCTGGTTAAGGAGCCTCTGAAAACGATCTTTATAGATGCCCATGTATGGTTGTCGCCAGCGCATCCAGGCCTTGGTGCCCATCTTTTCAATGCCATTGGCAAGAAGATTCCAGTGATAGGAATGGCCAAAAAGGGTTTTGCCATGCAGGAAAAAACCGATGAAATGCTGGTAAAACGGGTGTATAGAGGAAAGAGCAAGCACCCGTTGCATGTAACAGCGGCAGGCATTGATCTAGATCAGGCGGCACAGGTTGTCCAAAGACTTTGTGGATCCTTTAGGATACCCTATGCCATGAAAAAATCACACAGTCTGGCAAGATGCAAGCTTCGGCAGATGGTGGGGTTAGAAGTCGAATAAAATGGCAAGTGAAGAAGAGATCAGACGCTATCAATCGCGCTACGAAAGCAGAAATCTCCCGTGGGATATTGGCAGGCCTGACAAAAATCTTAGGGAAATTTTAGACAGCCTTGCAACAAGACATGACAATGTGCTGGAAATTGGGTGTGGAACCGGAGACAATGCCATTTTGATGGCTGAAAGAGGCCATAGGGTCACAGCTACGGAGATAGCTCCAGGGGCCTTGGAATTAGCCAGATCAAAGGCCAGGAGTCGTGACGTACACGTTAACTTCTTGCTTCTGGATATTATGGAGCAGGATATCCCAGGACTTCCCTTTGACCTGGTATTTGATAGAGGCTGTTTTCATCACTTTGATACCTTCAAGACGAGAAAGCGGTTCGCCAGCAGGGTTTACCATCACCTTAAAAGAGAGGGACTTTGGCTAAGCCTTATTGGTAACGCTGATGAACAAAGCAAGGCAAACGGGCCTCCGCGCCTGAGTGCCACGGATATAGTCACGGCGGTGGAGCCCTTTTTTGAGATCCTGCTTTTGAAAAGCAGCTACTTTGACTCCAACAGGAAGCCTCCCCCAAAATGCTGGATTCTTGTGGCCCAAAAACGAAAAGGGGCCAGATGAAACTGCCCCTTTATATCCAAAGCTGTTGATTTGCCTGAAATAATTATTTAACAGGAGTGGAAAACCTTATGAAGTGCTCAGCACCTGTGCCATCAACCACCCTCACCTGGCTCACAGCACCGTCTGTTTCTTCTACACAAATCTCTTGCGGTTTATAAATCAGGTGTTCGAGATTTTCACACATTACGGAAAAAACCTTGTCCTTTGGATCGTAACTTAGACCAAGGAGAGGTAGATCTTTTGCCTCTTCTTCATCAAATACACTGGGGGCCTCAATCTCTATTTCAACCTTTTCATCCATGTTTTTTATCTTTTTGTAAAATTCATTAAAATATTTTTCCCATTCCTGAGGTATGATACATTTTTCAGCCATTTCTTTCCTCCCTTTTGTTTTTTATTTAATTCAATAAACCAATAAGCACTGCCCCGAAACAGTCAATAAGCAGATACATTTTCATTGAAGAAAAGGCCAGTGACGTGTAAGAAGACTAAAATCTTTTCCCAAAAGAAGGAGGCGCATCTTGGCAGAAAATATAGATGATATATCCATAAACTATGAAGATGAAGAAGGAAGACTACTTGTAAAAGAATTGAAAAAAGAGGTCTTGACCAGGGGTAGCTGGACAACGATACTCTTTTTATATCAAGAAATGGACAAGAAAACTGGCGATTACGGCCCTTTAAAGGCCACAATTCGCAGATACAAAAAACAGGGGGGATACTTCAGGCCACAGAGCAAGTTTAATATCTCTAACAAAAAACAGGCCCTCAAGATTGCAGAGATACTTTCACAGTGGTTTTCATAAAGGAGCTGGACTAGGCAGCCTCATCAATGAGGCTGCCTGTAAGAATTGAATTTTAAGACCTTTTAATTTGTCTGTGTTGCCGAAGGCTCTGGAGTAACAAGGGTATCCTTTTTGGTTGTTGCAGAAATACAGGCCTGGGTCACTGCCTGAATCAACTTTTCAGAATACGGATTTGAAACCATACGCCTGATTATTATGTCTACCGGTCGTACATTCTTTCTGTAATAAGCAATGTTCCATGAGTCTTTCGGGGTTATTATCGCCCCCTCTATGCTTATGCCTCCAAAGATTCCCTTTGTCTTAGCAAAGGCCAATATGTCAACAGTCTCGGCCTTTGCTCCGGCTCCATAAGGTCCTGCGGCAATACTCACATCTGCACCAAGTTTTATAGACGTGGAAAGTAGGGCATCAAGTCCGCTATCAGTCATTATCATAAGGATAATCTGGGACGATTGGGCCCCTGCCTGAAGACCGAAAGAGACAGAACCAATGGTATAGAAAGCCGGCTGACTCCACTTGCCCGTATACTGATCCCTGGCAAGAAGGACACCTGTGCCCCCTTCTGCTCCAAAAATAAAGGCACCTTTCAGAAGTTGCGGAACTATCAGGATTCCCTTGGCACTGCACAGATGGTTGCGGAACCAGGTCATGTTTGGATCTGCTATAAAGCTCTTAAATGTGATGGTAGCCCTGTCTATCAGGGCCTGCTGCTTTTCGTATCCAGAAGCGTAAGCCGACTGTGCAAAGATGGTGAAAATAATAATCAAAAGACTCAGTCGCTTAACTGTTACAGCCTTTTTCATGGCATATCCCCCTTTTGAATTTAACTGTCTCTAACCAGTTGTTAATTAAATAAAATGGCTGACATTGTAAACAAAAAACTTGACGCTCCAGCAAATATTTATTAGAAGGCTAACGTTTTTTGTAACATTCTGATTCAAAGAAGTGTAAAAAATAACAGCCAGAATCACAAGGGGTTTAGGATCGTCTATGGATACAATCGAAGCCATAAGAAAGAGGAAGTCTGTTAGAAAATTTCTGAAGCGACCAGTTGAAAAACAGATGCTTGTGCGGGTGTTAGATGCTGCCCGATGGTCTCCATCAGGAGCCAACTGCCAGCCGTGGAAGGTGGAAGTTGTTTCTGGTAGGACAAAGGAAAATATAACCAGGGCCATTCTTGAGGCCAAGGCCAAGAATTTCACAGAGCCACCAGATATGGATTACTATCCTGAAGTGTGGAAAAACCCTTACAAGGAACGACGGTTCAAATGTGGTCTTGCCCTTTATTCTGCCCTAGGAATAGACAGAGGAGATACGGATGCTAGAAGAAAGGCATGGCTGAGAAATTACGAGTTTTTCGGTGCCCCAACTGGCATCTTTCTCTTTGTGCCCAGGGCCCTTGGCACTGGATTTCTTGTAGATATGGGAATATTTATCCAGTCTCTGGTACTGGCCTGTACAAACGAAGGTCTTGCAACCTGCATCCAGGCATCCCTTGCCGAATACCCTTCCATAGTTAAACAAATCCTTGGTGTGTCAGACCAGTTCAGACTGGTATGCGGAATATCAGTAGGTTTTGAGGACGAATCAGCCCCTGTAAACCAATTTAGAACTACAAGGATAGAGGTTGACGACTTTGTAGGCTGGCATAATTAAGAAAGATATGATACATCCAATATCTTAAGCAGCTCTAAGCTTTGACAAGGGAACCTTTGCAACAACCTGCCTCTTCAGCATCTCAACCAGAATTATTGCACGGTCCTTGCCGTCTATGGCCTTTAATATTCCCTCTATGATGGTCTGGTTAGGGCCCTCGAGTTTGACCCTGTCTCCGGTAGTAAAGCCATACTTTTCCTTCATCCCTACCTGTATTATCCCGTTTTCATCAGCCCTTGCCTTGAGGTTTTCTATAAACCAGTCTGGCACAGGCGGGTAGTAATTACCAAACCTGACAGGGCCTACTGCACCAAAAGTGCTGGAAATGGTTACCCAGTTTTGTTCTGACGGGGAAAGATGAAGAAAAAGATAACCAGGAAAAAGCGGAGAAAGAACCTCTTTAACCTTTCTGGCATGTCTTGTTATACGAACGGTAGAAGGAAGAAAGACCGTGAAATTTTGGTTTTCAAAGTTTGTCTTTGCAAAAAACTCTTTCCTTGGCTTTGTCTTTATTGCAAACCACTGTTTTCCCACGGCTTTTCGACCTCCTCTCAATGAAAAATCCCCTTGGTCTTAACTCACTTTTCGGATGACAAGCCGTGATCCTTAACAGCGGAAACGACCATGACTGAAAAAACCATAGCAACTAATGTGGAGCCGGCACACCATCCTGCATCTCCGTCTTGGAGAACCAGTTTGGCGGCTCCATTTCCTTTAACTCGGAAAAAAGGTCCTTCAGTTCATCTCCAGTTACGAGGGCGGTCTTTAGGACCTCGTCCATATGTTCAACACACACGATATTTAAGGACTTAAGTATCTTGGGCTGGATCTCCTTAAGATCTTTTTCATTTGCCTTTGGAATTATACACGTATCCAGATCCATCCGACGTGCAGCAAGAAGCTTCTCCTTAAGCCCGCCAATAGGCAACACTCGACCTCTAAGGGTAATCTCGCCTGTCATTGCAAGATCATGACGCACGGGAACCTTCAACAATGCCGAAACCAAGGCCGTTGCTATTGTAATGCCAGCAGAAGGGCCATCCTTGGGTATTGCTCCTTCCGGAACGTGTACATGGATATCCACCATCTTGTAAAAATCCTTTGGCAGGCCAAGCTGATGGGCCCTTGCCCTTACATAGCTCATGGCTGCCTGTACGGATTCCTGCATCACATCTCCCAGTTTTCCGGTAATGGTAAGCTTGCCCTTTCCAGGCATGACAGCAACCTCTATCTGGAGAAGCGTCCCGCCTGTTTCTGTCCATGCCAGCCCGTTTGCCACGCCAATAAGATCCTGCTCCTCGGTATGGGAGTGTCTGTATTTGGGTACGCCAAGATATTTGTTTAAAGACGACCTTGTTACCTTGATAAGCCTTTTTTCATTGCCAGGCTTGGCTATCTCCCTGGCAGCCTTTCTGCAAAGGGCGGCAATACACCTTTCAAGATTTCTGACTCCTGCCTCCCTGGTGTACAGATGTATAATGTCTTCCAAGGCCTTGGGAGAAATTTCCAGCTGTTCCTTGGTAAGCCCGTGTGCCTCCAGCTGCCGTGGGATAAGATGTCGCCTTGCTATCTCCACCTTTTCCTCTTCGGTGTAACCTGGAAGCTCTATAATCTCCATTCTGTCCTGAAGAGGAAGGGGAATGGTATGAAGGGCATTTGCCGTGGTAATGAACATTACTGATGAAAGGTCATAGTCCAGATCCAGATAATGATCGTTAAAGGCATAATTCTGCTCAGGGTCTAGCACTTCCAGCAGGGCTGATGCAGGATCACCCCTGAAGTCAGAGCTCATCTTATCCACTTCATCCAGACAAAAGACCGGATTTATGGCCTTAGCCCTCTTCATGGACTGGATTATCTTGCCGGGAAGCGCACCTATATAGGTACGCCTATGCCCCCTTATCTCTGCCTCGTCCTTTACACCACCAAGTGAAAGCCTAACAAAGTTACGATTCAGGGCCCTGGCGACAGACTTGGCAAGAGATGTCTTTCCAACCCCAGGGGGACCTACAAGACAAAGTATGGGCCCCTTCATCTTCTTGGAAAGGCTTTTCACTGCCAGGTATTCCAGAATTCTCTCCTTAGGCTTTTCAAGACCATAGTGATCTTCATCGAGTATCTGCTCTGCCCTTTCAATGTCGTTGTTGTCCTTGGTACGCTCAAACCAGGGAAGGGCGAGTATCCAATCTATGTAATTTCGGACAACCGTTGCCTCGGCAGACATGGGTGCCATGAGCTTGAGCTTTTTAAGCTCATGCCTGACCTTCGCCGCTGCCTCCTTAGGCAGTCTCTTTCTCTTGATCTTCTTTTCAAGTTCTTTGAGCTCGCTTTGGGCATCATCCTTCTGGCCCATTTCCTTCTGAATGGCCCTGATCTGCTCGTTCAGATAGTAATCCTTCTGATTCTTCTCCATCTGTTTCTTGACTCGCTCCTTAATCCTCTGCTCCACCTTTGCGATCTGGGTCTCGGTGGACATGAAGGTATAGAGCTTTTCAAGACGTTTGACCGGATTAAGGGCCTCGAGAATCGCTTGCTTGTCTGCGACCTTTAAAGAAACATGGGACGCTATGGAATCGGCCAGCCTGGAAGGATCGTTTATGGACGAGATTGATACCGCCACTTCAGGCGGAACCTTTTTATTGAGCTTGCAGTACTCGTCAAAGGCAGAAATGGTAAGCCTGCACAGGGCATCCACCTCTGGACCAGATACCTTTGGCTCTTCTAGGGACTCTACCTCAACAAGAAAAAAATTGTCATCTGATACAAATTCCTTTATTTCCGCACGTCTCTTTCCCTCAATCAGGGCCTTGACCGTCCCATCTGGCAGACGCAGCAGCTGTAAAATAGTACCTAATGTTCCGATCCTGTAGATATCTTTCCTGCCCGGCTCATCAACCTTTGCATCCTTTTGGGCAGAAAGGAAAATCTCCTGATTTTCTTCCATTGCCTTCTTGATGGCTTCAACAGACTTTTCTCGTCCGATGAAAAGTGGAGCCACCATCTGTGGGAAAAGCACCATATCTCTAAGTGGCAAAAGCGGAACTGTCAGGAGTCTATCTTTTTTATCCATAAAACCTCTATTCTTATCTACCTGCTTTCTTTTTTGTTTTCTTCAGTTCTTAATTTTTCAAGAGGCCTCAGCCGTCTTATTTTCATATATAAGTATGGGCTCGGCCTTGTTCAAGATCACTTCTTCACTAATTACGCATTCTTTCACATCTTCCTTTGATGGCAGGTCATACATCACATCCAGCATGGCCCGCTCGAGAATGGCCCTTAGCCCCCTAGCACCAGTCTTACGCTTGATGGCCTGTCTGGCAATAGCCCTTACCGCCCCGTCAGTAAAGTGGAGCTCTATGTTGTCCATTGAAAACAGTTTCTGGAACTGACGCACCAGGGCATTTTTGGGCTCCTGGAGTATGCGCACCAGATCGTCTTCCGTGAGTTCTTCAAGGGTTGCAACAACTGGAATCCTGCCAACCAGTTCAGGAATAAGACCATACTTTATAAGATCTTCCGGCTCGAGATTTTTAAGTATCTCGCTGTAACTCAGCTCTCTGGCCCCATGGACATTTGCTCCAAAACCTATGGAGTACTTTCCAAGCCTGGTCTTTATAATAGAATCAAGGCCAACAAATGCTCCTCCTACAATAAAAAGGATATTCGTGGTATCAATCTTGACAAATTCCTGCTGGGGATGTTTTCTGCCACCCTTTGGAGGAACGTTTGCCAAGGTCCCTTCTATTATCTTTAGCAGGGCCTGCTGAACACCTTCTCCTGACACGTCCCTTGTAATGGAGGGACTGTCAGATTTTCTGGCAATCTTGTCTATCTCGTCTATGTAAACGATACCGCGGCTTGCAAGCTCCACATCGTAATCCGCAGCCTGGAGAAGATTCAATATAATGTTCTCAACATCCTCTCCTACATAACCTGCCTCGGTAAGTGTTGTTGCATCGGCAATTGTAAAGGGCACGTTTAGAATCTTTGCAAGGGTCTGGGCAAGAAGAGTCTTGCCGCTTCCCGTAGGACCTATGAGCATGATATTGCTCTTTTGAAGTTCCACATCATCAATGGCCATATTGGAGTCTATCCTTTTGTAGTGATTGTGAACAGCCACTGAAAGAATCCTTTTGGCATGTTCCTGGCCAATCACATATTGATCCAAAAGGGCCTTTATCTCTGCAGGCTTGAGTATGGCAGCAGAGGTCGACGATGTTTCATCACTGTTGTCATAGTCTTCAGCAATGATGTCATTGCAAAGATCGATGCACTCGTCACAGATGTAAACATTGGGGCCGGCAATGAGCTTTCTGACCTCGCCCTGCCCCTTTCCGCAAAAGGAACAACTCAGGTCTCCAACCTTGTCAAAATCATCCTTTTTTCCCGACATGACTTTTTATTCCTCCTTGGAGGTCTCTGGTCTCTTTTCAAGAATTTCGTCTACCAGACCATACTCCAATGCTTCCTTACTGCCCATGAAGTAGTCCCTTTCCGTATCTGCCTGGATCTTTTCCAGAGGCTGACCAGTATGACTGGAAAGAATCTCGTTAAGCCTATGTCTGAGCTTGAGTATTTCTTTGGCATGAATGTCTATATCGGTCGCCTGACCCTGGAAACCACCCATGGGCTGGTGAATAAGTATCCTTGAATTGGGTAATACGAATCTCTTACCCGGGGCTCCTGCTGCCAGCAACAAGGCACCCATGGAAGCCGCCTGTCCCAGACACAGGGTACTCACATCTGCCTTAATATACTGCATAGTGTCGTAAATGGCCAACCCCGCCGTTACCACACCACCTGGAGAGTTTATATACAGGGTAATATCCCTGTTGGGATCCTCGGCTTCGAGAAAGAGCAGCTGGGCTATGATCAGGTTGGCCACCTCGTCGTTAACTGCTCCTCCCAAGAATATTATGCGCTCCTTGAGCAAACGCGAATAGATGTCATAGGCGCGTTCGCCCCTTGGACTCTGTTCAATAACTATTGGTATCAACGGCATGTTTTTATCCTCTTGTTATTCCTGATCTTTACTGTCCTTTGGCTTGTCATCAGAAGATTCAGTCCCGCCTTGCTGAACAACAGGTTCTTCTTCCTCCTTAATGGTCACATTTTGAAGGATGTAATCTATGGTCTGCTTGGCCCTAAGCTTTGGCAACACGGAATCAAAAACGGCTGCCTGGAACTGGGCCTTGTCTACATTCATTTCCCTGTAATGTTCATCGACATAATCGTTGTATTTTTTCAGCTCATCGCTTGGAATTTCCACTTTTTCCTGCTCGGCAATCTTGTCCAAGATGAGTTCGGTCTTTACCTGACGGATGGCGTCCTCCCTCATCTTCTCACGAAGACGCTCTTCGTCTATGCCTGCCTGCTCAAGATTCACTCCGCGTTCATGCATGTGGCCTGCAATATTGTCAATCATCTGATCTAATTTCTTTTCCACAAGCCTTTCTGGAACTGGGAAATCAGTGCCTTCAAGAAGCTTGTCAAAAAGCTGGTTCCTAAGAACGCTTTCGGCTGCCTCTTCCTTATCCTTGAGAATGTGTTCCCTGAGCTTATTTTTCAGGTCTTCAATTGTCTCAAGACCTATTCCGAAACGCTGGGCAAACTCATCATCAAGCTCAGGCAGATTCCGTTTCTGGATATCTTTAAGAATCACCTTGTACTTCACCGTCTTTCCTGCCACCAAGGTGTTTAAAGCATCATCAGGATAGTCAACCTCTATTTCTCTTTCCTCGTCCTTTTCCATACCGATGAGCCCTTTTTCAAAGGTCTCGTTGAAGTTACCCTTTCCCACCTCTATAAAATAGTTTTCATTGGCCAGCTCTTCTACCTCTTCTCCGTCAATGTAGGCAGTATAATCGATTATAGCTATGTCTCCCTCCTGCAAAGGCCGCCGTTCGTCAACAACCTCAACGGATCCAAACTGATTACGCAAGGCCTCAAGCTGTTCTTCCAGCTCTTCATCCGTTACTTCGATCTTGGGCCTGACGAGTTCAAATTTCCTAAAGTCCGGCACTTCAATCTCAGGCTGGATATCCATCAGGACTGAATATTCAAAAGGCTTTCCTGACTCGATCTCGGATGATGAATCGAGCCGTGGCTCAAGCAACATGGTCACGTTACTCTGCTTGATTGCCTCTCCAATAGTTTCTTCAATAAGAGACTGGAGTACCTCTGATTTAATCTGTGGACCATACTCCCTTTCAATAATGCTCTTGGGCACCCTGCCCTTCCTGAATCCGGGAATGGTAACACTTTTTTTTAGGCGATTGACAGTCTGATTAATATGTTCATCAACCTTTTGGGCCGGTATCTCCACCTTAAGACGCTTTTGCACAGGGCTTACATCTTCTACACTGACTTTCATTTCCATAATCCTAAAAACCTTTCCTGAATTTTTATTGATTTGTTTATCTGCTGGGCCAAAATACCCTTTTTCAGACTGATCTTTTTAGACTTAGTCAAATACATATCGAAATTTTGCCAATCGGATCTGAAAAGTTTGGAAGCCGAACCCCTCAAGAATCCTTTGCTGCAACGACTCCAAGATCTGTGAAATTTTCACCGGCAGGCATAAAATTCATGGTGCGAGAGGGGAGAGTCGAACTCCCACGGCGCAAGGCCGCTGGATCCTAAGTCCAGTGCGTCTACCAATTCCGCCACTCTCGCACTTCTTCCTAAAAATCAGCCTGATGAAATTTAATAGAGGCAAAAAATGAAGTCAATGACAATAACTCATCTTATCAGCCATACAGACGTCTTTTTATAAAATAAAGACAGAAAGGGCGGCTGCAGCAAGCACCACCCACAGGATATCTATTCCCTTGTACAGGGCCAAAAAGGCAGCACCACCTACCAGCACTGGTGCAGGGCCCCACTTAATGGCCATAAAAAAACTGACAAACACAGCAAGAAGCAGCCCTACAAAGGAGGCAAGAACGCCGCGCATGGCCCTTTTAAAGACTGTAAACTCCTTAAAGCTGTCAAAAAAAGGACTGGCAATCATAAGCATGAACAGGGATGGAGTAAAGATTGCCCACGCACAGACCACGGCGCCAAGGATGCCGCTTAGCAAAAAACCCACAAAGGCTGCCGTAATTACAATGGGCCCTGGAGTGACCTGACCAAGAGCTATACCATCCATAAAAACCGCCTTTGGAAGAAAGGCATGCTTTTCAACTATCTCATGAAGCATAAGGGGCAGGGATGCATAGCCTCCACCGTAGGCAAAAAAGTCTATTTTCATCATGAGAAGCCCCAGATTGAAAAGAAAGGGCTTGAAAACAAACAGAATCAACATGACCACAAGGGCAACAAATGCGACAAACCCTGCCCATTTAATGGTGGCCTGGGCCTCTTTGGAGGAAAGGGCATCTTTAAATGAGGACCCTACAACATCCGTACCCACAATCTTTGTGTATAAAAAGATACCGCCAACACTGCAAAATACTATTGCAATAACTGGACTCCCCTTAAAAAAAAGATAGATGGCAGCAAGGGCCATAAGAAGAAAGTCTTGCCAGCCGCGTATCATCTTCTTGCCAAAATCCAGGGTAGCGTTTGCCACTATTGCAACCACCACCACCTTCAATCCGTTGAAACATGATACCACAAGATCCATGTTCATGGCCTTTTGATATGCCCAGGCCAGGGCCACCATAAGGCCAAAGGCAGGCAGGGCAAATCCGGTGAAGGCTGCCAATGCCCCAGCCCCTCCCCTTGCCTTGAGCCCTGCATAGGCCGCAGCCTGCATGGCAGTTGCCCCTGGGATTGTCTGAACCAGTGCTATACCATGGTCAAATTCTTCTGGCTTGACCCATCTGTTCTTTTTGCATGCCAACTCTTTTATGTATCTAACCATTGCCGGCCCCCCAAAGGCAGTAAGGCCCAGACGGAGAAAGGCAAAAAATATTTTTACGAGCTTCGGAGAGCCTTCCATAAGATTTTTAACTCCCTTGCCATCAGTATGTCTTTTTCAGGCGGCCTGCCCCTGGTTGTGAGATAACCTCCAATGAGCATGGCATCTGCCCCAGCCATAAAGACTATGGCCTGCATGTCTTTTAATACCTTTTCCCTGCCTCCTGCAATTCTAATTGCGGCCCTGGGAAGCATTAACCTCCACATGGCAACGGTTCTGAGTATTTCTACCAAGGATAGAGGCTCCTTGTTCTCAAGAGGCGTACCCTTGATTGGAACAAGAATATTTAAAGGGCAGGAATGGACCTCAAGTTCTGCAAGATCCTTTGCCATGAGATAGCGGTCCTGTTCGGATTCGCCAAGACCGATTATTCCCCCTGCACACACCTCAAGCCCTGCCTCTTTGGCACTTTTTATAGTTTCAATCCGTTGCTGATAGCTATGTGTGGTGCAAATCTTTGGAAAAAACCCGGCTGAAGACTCAAGATTGTGATGATACCTGCTAAGACCTGCCTTTCTTAACACCTTCAAACCCTCAACGGATATTATTCCAAGCGAGGCACAAAGCCTGATGTCCACCCTCCTGCCAATCTCCTCCAGGTATTGCGCTATCTTCTCAATCAGGGCAGGGCTCGGTCCTTTACCGCTTGTGACAATGCTAAACCTTTCAGCTCCAGACCTTTTGGCTGTTTCTGCTTCATGCAAAAGGGTATCCAGGTCCTTAAGGGCATAAACCGGAGCCTCCGCTCTGGAGCTAACGCTTTGGGCACAAAAGGAACAGTCCTCAGGACATGCCCCGCTCCTTGCATTTGTAATGGTACAGAGGCCAAAACGTGTGCCCCTATGGTCCAGCTTGGTAGCAAGGGCCAGATCCATAAGCTGTGACAGGGATAGTCCCTTTAAATATTCGTAGCTTGGCGCATCCATTTCTTTCTCTGGCAAAACCTAATACCCGATTTTCTTGGCGACCTTTGAAATGGTATCTGCCGTATCTTCAAGAAGGCGCGATATCTGTCCCTTTGTGGTGCATAGAGGCAAAAACAGGTAAATGACATCCAAAAGGGGTCTTAGCACCAACCCCTTCTCCAGGCCCTTTAGATATACCTTCCAGCCAACCCTAAGGGCAGGGTCAAAGGGCGCTCTGGTCTCTTTATCCCTTACAAGCTCAAAGGCCGCAACCATACCTATACCCCTGACATCTCCCACCATTGGAACATCAAGCAGCCTTGATTTTTCATCTTGAAGGAAAGAAACCCTTTCTGGAAGCCTGGCCATGACATCCTCTTGCTCAAAAACGTCAAGGCTTCCAAGGGCTGACGCCGCACAGATAGGATTGGCAGTAAAGGTATGGCCATGAAAAAAGGTCTTTCCCTCTGTGTAGTCTGCGTAAAAGGCCTGAAAGACCTCCTCGTTTGTAACGGTAACTGCAAGCGGAAGGGTTCCGCCAGTTATTCCCTTTGAAAGACACAGAAAATCAGGGCAGATCCGTGCATGTTCAAAGGCAAACATCTTTCCAGTGCGCCCAAACCCTGTGGCAACCTCATCAAGGATAAGATGAGCGCCTGTCCTGTCACAAAGCTCCCTGAGCCTCTTTAGATATTCAGGTGGATAGACAAGCATGCCTCCTGCTCCCATAAGCAGAGGCTCAACAATTATGGCACAGATTCTGTCCGCCCTGTCGTTAACCCTTTCTTCAAGGAGCCTGAAACATTCAAGGCTGCACTTTCTGCCAGATTCCGGACTATAATTATCCGGGTCAACAGGACACCTGTAACAGTAAGGGGCTGGCACACGCATGGAATCAAAGGTCAAGGGGGAAAAAGGCCCTTCAAAGGCTGGCACACCACCAAGGCTCATGGTTCCAAGGGTGTCTCCATGATAGCCCCGTTCTAGGGACACAAAAAACTCCCTTCCTTCTATGCCCTTGTTTTTCCAGTACTGGAAAGACATCTTTAGGGCCACCTCAACAGCTGTTGAACCGTTGTCAGAAAAAAAGAATCTTTTTAAGGGCTGGGGCAACATTCCTTCAAGCCTGTTTGCCAGCAGGATGGGACCTTCGTGAGTGGTACCGGCAAACTGAACCTGATCCAGCCTGCCAAGCTGCTTGCGTATTTTTTCCATTATTAACGGATGATTGTGCCCGTGAATTATGCACCACCATGAAGATATGGTATCAAAGTATCTCTTGCCGTCTTTGTCAAATAGATACACCCCTTCCCCGCGATCTATAAAAAGAAGATCCCTTTTTTCAAAATCTTTCATCTGGGTATAAGGATGCCAAATAAGTCTCTTGTCTAAAGCAAGGAGTGTGTTTTTATCCATCTTTTCCTCATATATGGCTTTATCGATCCTACATATTCACAAGTTTTGCCTGGTGCGCAACGTTAGTCAAAACAGATGCCACATGGGGATGACATGTAAAGAAGAGGACCTGCCGTTTTTCAGCCAGCTGTGCCACTGCCTTGGCCGCAAGCTCCATTCTCTCGGGATCAAAGTTTACAAATATATCATCCATAAGCACGGGAATAGTCTCGGGACCTGGCTCACATGCCGATATTACCCCAAAACGCAGACAGAGATAAAGCAGTTCGGCAGTCCCCCTACTCAACTTATCAGGACTGTAACGGCGACCAGAACTTGAAATAGCCACAAATCCATGTCCTTGATCTGGCAGAATGCCCTGGTATCTGCCTTTGGTTATTCGCATAAAATGTCTAGAAGCCTCGGAAAGAACCTTGGGCTGATTCTCCTGTTCAAACCTCCTGGTAGCCTCTTCAAGCAGAGTCTTTGCCAAAGCCAACATGGACCACTTTAGGGCAAGCTCTTTGAGACCAGCCCTTAACATCTCATACTTGGCCAGAAGCTCCTGGTGTTCCGTAGAGCTGACAAGTCCTTTTAGGGCCTGGACCGCCTCGGCCCGCTCCTTGTAAAGCCTGTCCCTTTCCTTCAGAAGCTCCTCTTCTGTGCGCTCAAGCTCTTTAACATCCACCTCCATGTCATGAAAGGATCTTTTAGAAAAAAGAGCAACAACCCTGTCCCATTCTGGTTCAATGTGAAACTGTGAAGAAATGGCCAGCAACAACTCGTTCAGTCGGACCTCCTTCTTTTCCAGTTCCACTGCCTTACGTAACAGTCCTTCAAGTTCGTCCAGGGTTGAAACAGACAGATTCTCAAACAACTGCCTGAGCCTGTCCTGTGCCTCCCTGATCCTTTTTTCCAGCTCTACAATCTCATTTTCCAAGTAG
Source organism: Deltaproteobacteria bacterium (assembly GCA_027067775.1). GTDB lineage: Bacteria > Desulfobacterota > Dissulfuribacteria > Dissulfuribacterales > QOAL01 > JAADCZ01. The sequence continues at coordinate 20,676 of JAMOVK010000060.1, read as the reverse complement.
GCCCTTTCTCTCCGGATTTGCTGTGCCTCTTCCGCCTTTTGGTTTTCCTGTTCTAAAAGCCCTACTAGGTAATCAACAGCCTGCCCCAAGGAGTCAAACTCAAAATCAGGACAAAGCTCATGCAAAATTTCCTTCACTTTCATGCGGGCATCACCTAGCTGACCTTTTAGCTCCCCTAACCCCTTTTCCAGGCGATGCCTCTTCAGCAAAAGCTGTTTCTGCCTGTCAACCATTACAAAGAGCTCAAGTATATCTCCGGGTTCCTCATTGCCAGAACAAGGCATATCCGTGTCTTTTAGAAATTGGAGCCAGTCTTCAAGAACACGATTTTTTTCAGCCAAAAGTCCTTCTCTTTTAGTAAGAATATCCTGGACTGCAGCCAAGAGCCTTGATCTTTCCTGTTTAACACGTGTCTGCTGTCTTTCGGTCTGTTCCAGCTCGTCGAGACAGCTCATAAGACTTTTCAGACTGTCCTTAATCTTAAAAATCCGCTGATCCAAAGTCAGGCCTGAGATATCCTCTTTGGATAATCCCACATTATGGGCAAGCCTGCTTAGTAACTCCTCCAGGGTCTCCTTTTTGTGCACCCGCCTTTCATCTATCCCGGAAAATGCTGTTATGTTAAGCCACAACCCTTCAAGGTCCTTTGAAAATACATGAAAGTCCTTAAGCTCGGGAACAGCTTGAAAGCCAATGCCTTGAAAAAGCTCTTTCCAACTCCTTTCTATGCTGTCCAAACAACCTTTAAGCTTGGCTCTGTGAGCTTCTATCGCCTTAACGGCATTTCTCCTTTCAAAAACAAGATCTTCAAGCCCTCTTATCTCGTTGTAAACAGCGTTTTTCTCCTCCAAAAAAGACTGATAAGACTGTGCCATATTTGCTGCCTTGCTAAAGTCTGTCAAAAGCACCTCTTCATCTATACCTGCTAGGGCAGACAGCCTTTTGAGCCCCTTTTCTATTCTCTGAAGCTCATCTGCCAGAGCATCGCCGTGATGTTCCAAATGCACCTTTTCCTTTATTAGCTCTTGCCTCTTTGACGCATACCCGTTTTTTTGTTTTTTGCACCATCTTGAGATCAAAGGGGTGGTCAGAAACACAAAGACCCCTGCGGCAATAAACAGCCAGTTCCCATAACCGTAAAAACCAGGCACAAATGGTAAAATAATCAGACTCAAGCCCAATGGATACAAAGCCATGACGGCCTTTTCCATTGCAGACCATAAAGATACAACCCGCTCTACAGTCCTTAGCTTTTTTTCAAGCCCCTTTTTCTCCATGTCCATGGAATTCAAAGATGCCCCTATCTGGGGTCTTTGGGGAATGGCACCGGATAAAGAACTCGCAAGGGCAGAAAGTTCCCGTATCTCATCATCTGAAAGGAGAAATCTGTTTTCGAGGTCTGAAAACTCCTTTTTTTTGCATTCCAAACGGTCGTTCAAGCGCAGAAGGTCTTCGTTCTCATAGTAGTGACGCTGGCCAAGTAGCCTGTATCTTTGCCTTTTATCAGCAAAATCATCAAAAAGTTCCCAAGCCCTTTTCAAAAGCCCCTTAAAGTCAAGACCCGAAAGCTTTTCTAGGGAAATATTGTTAAGCCCAAGCCCTTTGGCCTTGGAAACAACCTTGTCATAAAACACCGCTACTTCCTGTTCCACTTCTGTCAGCTCTTTAAAGGCAATTTCTGCCCTTGCAAGATCCTGCACAGCCTCGTCAAGAATTTCCCTGTCAACATGCTCCAGCTTACCATTTAAGACCTTGACCTTCTCACACAGCCTGTCCAGTTCTTCTTCAAGCCTCTTGAGATCTTGTTGTCTTACCCCGCTTTCCCTGTCAAGTAGGACAAGGTTGGTAGATATTTCATCAAAGGCCTTTCTAAAGGCCTGTAAGGCGGAACGAACAGCAGCTCCGGTATCAACCTGACTGACTTTATCCTCGCTCCAGTCTCCGCCAAGAACTACAAAGCCATCGTGGAGCTCACCGTTAAGGTCCTCGAGTTCCTGTCCTCTTTTTAGGATTTCCTGTTCAAGATGTGAAAAATGGTGTCTTTTGGCCAGAAGCTGCTGTATCTGTTTAGATCTTTTTAAAAATCCTTCATTGACACGGATCCCTTCCAATCGAGCTAACAGGTGTACGTGTTCTGCCCTTTTTTCTATAAGAAGCGTTGAGGCTTCTGACACCTCCTTATCCAGGACCCTTGCCTGCCAAAGCTCCCTGTTTGAAGGGATCCTATCACCAAGCTGTCTCTTTAACGCCTCTATCTGCTCCTTTAAGCCGATAAGTTCCCTGTATTCATTCCAGCATGATACAATCTGCCTAAGACACTGGAGTTCTTTTTCAGTGTGTCTAAGTCTGGATTCTACTCTGTTGATAGAGTCTTCTGTCTCATTTATTACGCGAACACACCTTTGGTACTTTTCAAGCTGGCCCTTTGCCACCGCAATCCTGGCCTTGGTAGCATCGAGCTCTACCAGCAGTCTGTTTATCTCCTGATTTTGACCAGAGGGTTTAAAAAGCCCGCCCAGGTCCTTTTCAAGCCTTTTTCTTGCAGCCGGAACAGCAAGAAGCGCTGTCCCAAAACTGGCACCATAGATGGCATCTCTAATCTCTGATCCGCTAAGACTATCAAGCACCTGAAGTTCATCAAGACTGAACCCGAATACGTTTTCGTAAAGGGGTCTCGAGATGCTTCCAAAATAGACCTGAAGGGATGAATCAGGCAGCAGCTGTCCATTTTCATCGTATAGCCTGAATAACGGACGCTGGCTTCTCATGCCATCAAAATTCCTTTTTCGCTCTACTGTAAGCCTCTTACCATCCTCAGAAACAATAACAAGGCGGCCGCCAAAGACACCGGGTTCCAACGGCTCGTAACTTGATCTATTTTTTCTCCTGTCAGGAAAACCGAAAAACATGGCCCTGACAAAGGCCAAAATCGTGGATTTGCCTGCCTCGTTATTTCCTAAAAAGACATTCAGACCGGCAGGCAAGGAACCGTAATTTCTATCTTTCAGTGCTCCAAAGGCATCTATTTCTATCTTTTCAATCCTCATTTTTCAGGATTCTCCAGAAGATGGAGAAGGAGATGCTGGGCAGAAAGGACAATCTGTCTTATCTCCTTTTCATCAAGGCCTATTTTAAACCTTGAAAATCTCCTGTTTTGAAAAAGCTGGGCCAAAGGTCCGCCAGGACCAGTAAGATTTGCTGGATCCAGCTCGAGTTCATCGGCCTGTCTGAGAACATAGGCTACAAGATCCTCGGCAGCCTTTCTCTTTTCAATGTCTGTTGCGGGAATGGTCTGATTTTCCACTCCTGCAACTATTACAATAGGATCCCAGTTTTCAAAACCGTGGGCAATCTCTTTGGAAATTTCCTCCAAATGATCCTGTGAATAGATCCTGTCATAGAAACGGCATATTCCCTCAAGCCTAAACCTGCACACCAGCGCTCGGTTGCCGGATCCAGATACCAGGCCCTCCATTGCCCCATACAACCTATCCATAAGCTGGGATATACTGGAAAGATCTGTGACATCCACTGCCAGCTCAACCCACCTTGCCACGTCTGTTTCCGTGAAGGTGGGCACCAGATCCAGATCCCTGTTCACCTCTACAATAAAACACCCCCGCCTACCCTGCTCCTTAAAGCTTCTACCCTGGATATTTCCAGAATAAACAACAAAGGGATCCGAGGACAAAACCCCTTTTTGATGAATGTGTCCGAGGGCCCAGTAGTGGCATGGGCCTTTCTTTAAATCCGAAAGGTTGCAGGATGCATAGGGACTGTGTCCCTGGGCTGAGCCTACCGTACAGTGTAGCAATCCTATCCTGAGACCTTCAGGACAATCCTTGGGCACCATTCTGGCCAGATTTCGTCGTTCTGATCTGCTCTTAAAACTCATACCCCAGATATTGGCAGGAATGCCGCTTCTGTTTTCTATTGAAAGCCATTCCCCCCTTGTATGTGGAAAGACAAAAACATTTTTAGGAAAATCTATGGCATTGGAGATGACCCCAATGGGATCGTGATTTCCATGGACTATGTACACCCTGATTCCATGATCTTGTAATCGCCTAAAACCTTGCTGAAGATGCAAAAGGGCCCTTAGATTTTTATCATCCATGTCCACCAAGTCCCCGGCCAACAGTACAAAATCCACCTGTCTCTCAATGGCTATCTGTAGAAGATTGTCAAAGGCCTTGTAAGTTGCCTGAATCATGGACGATGCCGCACCGGGATTAACCGCCCTGAGCCCCTTGAAGGCGGAACCAAGATGCAGATCCGCTGCGTGAAGAAAACAAAGAGATGCCATTTTATTCATAGATTGACCCTAACAAGATCTTGCCCTTAAAACCTTGAGTATTTATAAACAAGCATGGGACATAACATACCAAAAATAACACAAAAAGCAGCATTGGCGCTTGGCTTTTCAGAGGAGAAAAATGGCCTGGATTAAAAGCTTCAGATACTGGATATGGCAGGACGATCCATCAGATGAAAGAGAAGGGATCGAGACAACGATAAAAAACATCCTCAGGATACTGTGCCTTGTGTTTTCCGGTTTTGCCAAACATGGTCTGGAACTCAGGGCAAGCGCCCTGACATATACGGTCATCCTTTCTCTGGTCCCTGTGCTGGCAATGGGCACAGCCCTTGTGAAGGGGCTTGGAGCAGACAACTATATGAAACAGGCTGCATACAGAATGCTGGAAGAGATGGAGGCGCTATCAGAACACAAAGGGTTTACAGATACAAACAGTTCCAGTATCAATGCCACCGCGTTGGAGCTTCACTCCCAGTCAACCAAACACCTGAAAGTGGCCATAGACAAAATCTTTGACTATGTGGACAAGACAAACTTTGCCGCCCTTGGCTGGCTGGGCATTGTTGCCTCCCTGCTTACCGTTGTCTCACTAATGACCCATATAGAAGAGGCAATGAACACCATTTGGGAAACAAAAAAATCCAGGGATATAGGCAGAAAGATCATTGATTATATTGGCCTTATAGTGCTTATGCCCCTTTCCATCAACATCGCCTTCTGGGCCATAACAGCCAACCAGAGCAAGGCCTTTATCGAAAAGATGACAAACCTGTTGAAGATTTCCTGGCTTCTGCCCATCATCTTTAAACTATTACCCCTTCTCATGATCATTGGCACATTTACCATCCTTTACAGATTCATGCCAAATACATGGGTAAGGTGGTGGCCAGCCACAATTGGCGGACTAATTGGAGGCATTGGCTGGATACTTGCTCAGACCGTTTATATAAAGCTCCAGATAGGCGTTGCCAGGTACAATGCAATATACGGCTCTTTTGCCACCCTGCCACTTTTTCTGTTTTGGGTCTATATAGGCTGGATAATATTTCTGATAGGTGCTGAAACCTCATACGCCGTACAAAATTTTAAAAGACTAAACCCTATGAAAAAGATCTTGAGCCCGGTAGAAAAACTGGCCCTGGCCATAGACATCTTACATGTTGCCTATCACTATTTTGACAAGGGGAAACCGGTAACTCCTGATATATTATCTGAAAAACTCAAAAAACCTTTGCCAGAGGTTGACCAGGTGATTGGAAAACTGCTTGAAGCAAATCTCTTAAAACGCACCGACAGGGTTGAGGAATTTTTACCTGCCATTTCAAAAAGGGGAATAAAGAATGCCATGATATTCGACGCCCTTTGCGGAAGCCCCAAGGAACCCAAAAGTCTTGGCGAAAAACTGACTGCCAGTTTCTATTACAGGGCTGTTGAAGGATTGGATGAATTTTCAAACTGTACATCAGGATCTGAAGAAGCCAGTAAAAAAGGGGCATAAGTAGCCCCTTTCCTGATCATAATTGATTTCAGCTGTGAACTTTTTAGTATCTTTTTCTTCTTCTGCTTGCCTTTCTACGCCTGCGTTCAGCTTCCTGAGCTTTTCTGCGCCTTTTTACACTTGGTTTTTCATAAAAGCGCCTGTTTTTAAGCTCTCGCTGAAGCCCGTCAAGCTGCATCTTCTTTTTCAGCAGCTTTAGCGCCTTCTCCAGGTTATCCTGGACTTCAACGACGATGGCCAAGGGAATCCCCCCTTTCTTTGAATAGTCAGCCAATAATATATGGAAGCAAGGAAAAGTCAAGGGAATCAAGCTATAAATTTTTCAAAAGATTACATTAAAGACCCTTGCCTTTTCCAAAAAAGTGTCTATTTTTCGCTTAAAATTTAAAAAGCTTACCAGCGGTCGTATCTACCAAAAATTGAAGAAAAATTCCTTGCTTATAGATAAATTATTTTTTATAATAGGATGTTTTCGCTGTATATGAACAACTCATTAAACGTGTAAGGCGAGGTTTAGCCAATATGGCCCCTAAAACCATGAGAAAGGACAACACTGGAGAAACAAACGGTTACATGGACCAGCTCCTTGAAGCTGGACACAACGGTTCTCTATCCTACGAAACACTCAATGAAATTATACCGGACGACATTAAAGATCCTGAAAAACTGGAAGAAATCTTTGATGTCCTCTGTCAGAACAACATAGAGGTAATAGGAGGCAGTCTGAGTGACGCCATTGCATTTAAGGAACAAGTCTCATCACAAAATGTAAACGAGTCTAAAACTGCCAAGATTTCTCCTAAGACCTCCCAGGAACCCAAGCAACAGGTGGTCCTTGATTCTGGTGAGTACACCGACTCGGAAGAAATTACCACCACCTATCTCAGAGAGATGGGCAGGTACGAACTTCTCACCCCTGAAAGGGAAGAGGAACTAAGCAAGATTATCCGTACCGGCTTTAACACCATCATCTCAGCAATCATGGAACATCCATCCACCAGCTCTGAGATGGAGGCGCTAAGGGAAAAAATTCGTCAGTGGAAAAGAAGGGATCCGACCCTAAAGCCCAAAAAGCAACATCTAAATTACCTGGCAGAAACGGTCAAGAGCATAGCCAGCACCTATTCGGAAGACCAGTCTATCCAAGAACTATGGAAGCTTGTTAGAATCCAACAGCGCAAGGTAGAAACGGCCAAGGACGAGATGATTAATGCCAACCTGAGGTTGGTTGTCAGCATAGCCAAGCGCTACATGCACCAGGGGCTTTCTCTGGCAGATCTGATTCAGGAAGGTAACCTTGGCCTTATGAGGGCAGTTTTCCGTTTTGATTATACCAAGGGGAACAAATTTTCCACCTATGCAAGCTGGTGGATAAGACAGGCCATAACCCGCGCCATCTTGGATAAAACCAGGACCATCAGACTTCCTGTGCATTTTCTCGAGCTTAGAAGCCAATTTTTCAAGGCATTCTATGCCATGTTAAAAGAACTTGGCAGGGAACCCACACCTGCTGAAATCTCTGAACGGACCGGGCTTCCCATGGAAAAGATCCTTTCCATTCTTGAGGCCTCCAGAGAACCCGTCTCTCTTGAGACCCCTGTAGGAGATGAAGACAGCACCCTTGGAGATTTCATAGAGAACAAGGACGCGGTCTCTCCCTATGAAAGTGTTAGAGAAAGGGAACTTACAGAACGCATAAAGAGCATTCTTGCAACATTGAGCCCCAGAGAGGAAAAAATCATACGGCTGCGTTTTGGCATTGGGGAAGATTCAGAATACACCCTTGAAGAGATTGGCAAACGCTTCAATGTCTCAAGAGAAAGAATAAGGCAGATAGAAAAAAAGGCACTTAACCGTCTGAGACATTCAAGCAGACGAGAAAAACTCAAATACTTTCTGGATTAAAAAGCAAATCACCCTTTCGATAATAGCCGGAAACTTTAATTTTATGGTTTCCGGCTATTTTTATGTCTATTGTCCCATCCACATCTGTTCTCAAGACCTTTACACCAAGGCTCCTATAGCGCTGGAGAACTGCCGGAGCAGGATGGTGAAATGGATTTTTATAACCGCAACTGACAACTGCAACATTGGGACAGACGCTCTGCAAGAAACTGTAACTGCTTGAACCCTTGGCCCCGTGATGTGGAACCACAATTACCTGGGATCTAAGTTCTGCACCAGCCATCAGGAGTGCCATTTCCCTTCTCTTTTGTATGTCTCCTGGCAAAAGCATGTTGCCACCTGGATGTATCACCCTAAAGACAAGCCCCATGTCGTTTTTTGACAAATACTGTTTCTTTTTGGCGACGAAACACTCAACAACAACCCTCCCCTGCAACCTGACGCTGCTTGTCTTTTCAAATGCTCTTACTGGTATATTCCTGCGATGGACTAGAGCCAAAAATTCATTAAACAGTTGAGTGCCTGAACCACCTCCAACATTGTTCACCCATACCTGGCCAATCTTAAACTGCCTCACCAGAGACAAGGCTCCTCCTATATGATCCGTATCTGGATGGGAGATGGCAAGGATGTCTATATATCGGATACCGAGCCTTCTGAGATATGGGGCGACTACACGATCTCCAACATCAAAGCGGGACCCTTTGAAACCGCCTGTATCTGCCACAAGAACCTGGCCCTTTGGAAGCTCCAGCACCTGACAAAGCCCCTGGCCCACATCCAAAACATGCAGCGTAATCCCTTTTCTGTGATTCTTTAGATGGTCCTGGAAAAGATGTCCACAGACCAGCAAGACCGCAAAAAAGACAAAGGCACATCCCAACTTTCCTGATCTCCAAGCCAAAGGAGCAAGAAAAAACAAAAGGATCATGATAAACAACTCCCAGGGCCTTGGAGGTAAAACAAAATGATTCATCCACAATGGGTCTGTGAAAAAGACAGCAAGCCTGTTCATCGCTGAAATGCCAAGGGACACCAAGGTAAAGCATGCGCTGCCCAGGCTGGGTGCCACCAGTGAAAAAAAGGAGGCCAAAAACAGATTGGGAAGAACCAGGAATTGGGCAATTGGGATACACAGCAGGTTCAAAAAGATAGCAAATGGATTGAGCCTGTGAAAATAGAAAACCACGAGAGGTGAGGATGCGGCAAAAGCCAAAAGGCACACCAAGGCAAAGGTCCATACAGGTCCTTTGGCAAAGGGTACGGTTTGACTGAAATACCTGCCCCAAAAAATAAGGAAAAAGACCACTGTGAATGACAGCTGAAAGGAAACATCAAAAAGATAAAAGGGAGTTTTTAAAAGAAGCAGCCATGCTGCAAGAAAAAGTCCTGCCTCAAGACATGACTTCCTGCCAGAGATGAAGCAGAAGGCCAAAGATGCAATCATGATGAATGCCCTGAGACTTGAAGGAGAACCTCCTGCCAAGGCGCAGTAGAACAAACACGAAAAAACAGCCATGATCCATGAGATCTTTATCATATTTACCCTTAAGAGTAACCAAGGGATGCTACGTCCTACAAACCCCACCAGGAAAACGGACAGACCAGCCATCATTGCCATATGAAGGCCGGAAACTGCAAAGAGATGACCAATGCCTGCAGAAGAATAGAGCATTTTTTGGTCTTGTGAAAACCAGGCCCTGGAACCAGTAAGCAGGGCAATTGCAACAGATGATGCCCGGGGTGGCAAAGATCCGAGCAAATTTTTGATGATTTTCATCCTTAGCTGTTCGACTGCTAAAAAAACTGTGGCAACTAACCCTGGCTGAACCGATGAATCTTGCAGGAACAAGACGTCAAGGGGAGATGAACATACGGCTCTTACCGATATCCCTCTTAGTGCCCACCAGTTTTCGTAATCGAAACTTCCAGGAGTGCCAAAGTTGCGTATCCTGTAAAGCCTTGCTTTAAAAACAAGCCTTTGGCCCGGTCTCAACTGGTCCCATGAAAGATTCTTAAATGTAACAACTACTGATTGGGAAATAGCAGAATCAGTGCCATGGATGTCAACATATTTTACAAATACCATGGCCCTGGCATCTGAATTACCTCGTGGCAGCGCTACGCTTTTTACATATCCTATCAATTTCACCCTGCCACCCTGTTCAGCCAGCTCCAGGAGTCCTGCCTGGCTACCTGCAAGGAACTCATACGTATTAGCAAAATGGATGATGCCAGCCCCAAAAAAGAGCATGAAAGCACCTAACAGGACAAGAAAACGCCTAGCCGCAAACCACTTTGACCTGTGGCGTCTCGCCTCTTGAAGATTAAATAGAGGTAGAGAAAAAATAATAAAGCAGACTAGAATGAGGCAGCACAAGGCAAAAATATCCATGTAGCCCAGGCCATACAGACCCTTTTGGAAAGATATGCCTGCTGCAAATGGCAGTAAAAAGATGGCTAAAGGCACTGTGGGCAGAGCCTGTAAGACCTTGTTTTCCATCAGATCCCTAATCTTGAGCCCCCGAGGCAGGTCCAAGTCCTTGGACTGGAGCCAACTAAAACCTCACATTGTCAAAATCAGATGCACCTTCAGTGCCAACTGTTGAATTATTTGAAAAAAACAAATTGCTAGGCGTAACACCCCCTTAAAACTTTCAGGTTGGTTATTTTTATGGAAAGTTTTTAATCATTTTGCCCGATTTCTTCGTAATTCCCATGATAAATCACATAAAAGAAGATAGTAAAAAGTCACGCAAAATAGCAGGCATAACCATTATTTATTTGCATCAATCATACGGAACAACTTCTAAAAGAAAAGTTGCTTTATGCCAGCTTCGTGTGGTTAAGCAGTTACTTGATAATTTCCTGTAACAGTTTGCAATAACTAGATAAAAGCCAAAATTAATTTTTGTTTTAGATATTACCGATATAAAAGATTAGCAATTAATATGTAAAGTATCGTGGGATTTTTATTAAAAATTTTAAAAAATTTTATGAACAACAACGATGGTTTTTCCCTAATAGAACTATTTGTGATTCTAGTTTTAATATCAATAGGTGCTTTTATTGCATTTAGTGGATGGAATTCACCGGAAAATAGAGTGAGATCTGCTGCATTTCAAGTAGCAGCCGACTTAAGATCTGCAAGATCTGAAGCTGTAAAAAGAGACGAAAAAGTACTTTTATGCAAAACAGGTAATCACTCCTATCAAATCAAAACAGGATCAGGACTTTATATAACAGGCATAAAAGAAGTGGATGAAGAAGCGGACAATAGTACACGAGTCCGATTGGGATTTTCTTATAGTGGCGGATGTGTAACTTTTAGTCCCCTGGGATCAAGTAGTAATGGTCATATTATTATAAGTCTAGGTACCATCTCTCGATCTGTAATCACCAATAGATCAGGAAGAATAAAGGTACAGTAACTATGATAAAAACAGATAAAGGTTTCACCCTGGTAGAGTTCTTGGTTGCCTTTGTAGTGAGCACACTATTAGCTACCGGTCTATATATCGCTTACCGCTCTAATTACAGAACTTTCAATGTCAATCAGGACATATTAGAGATGCAAATGAATGCAAGAATTGCTGTTGATACTATAACCCGAAGTCTAAGATTGGTCGGCTTTGGCTCTAAAAAACTTTATGAAACGAATCATCCAGAAGGGACTCAATACTATGAATTAGAAGTACCTGATTCATCTTTCGGGATAGATTTTTCATCGAAACTGATATTTTTTAAGCCAGGCATTTCTTCTAATACGACCACCGATGCCAGATCAGATGCTATCGCCATAACATATGCATCACGTTATATCGGTAAAATTACAAATGTTATTGACGAAAATACGGTCATCCTAGATGATACTTCAAGATTAAGTACAAATGCTACAAAATACCAAAAATATAATATCTACATTTATCCGAACCCCTATCAAGAAAATCAGAAACTTTTAAACTTAGCGGGAAACACGTTAACATTTACGGGCAGACATCATGCGAGCATAGATGACGAATGCTACCTTTTGACATCAAATTATATCCATATTGTGGATAATAATCTAAGAATAGACCACAATATTGCTCCATCATCTGCCAATAACGATATTGCAGATAATATCGAAGCGTTTCAATTACAGATAGCACTAGATACGAATAACAATGGCGTAATAGAAAGTAGCGAATGGCAGAATACATTAACAGATCAAGAGATAATGCAAGTTAAGGGCTTTAAAATTTTTATTCTAGCCAAGACCAAGAATCCAGATCCAGATTTTACGGACAAAGCTACATATATTATGGCTGACCAGACCTTTGGTCCGTATAATGACCATTTTCATCGTTTACTTCTCACAACAACTGTTATTCCTAGAAATTTGACCTATAAGGATTAATATAAATGTTCGCTAAAGTAATTTTCAAATCAGAAGGTTTTTCACTTATAGAAATAATCTTAGCTCTATTTGTCTTAGCTATTGGCATACTTGGTTATATATCCCTTTTTGGAAGTAGTATTCGTGGAACAACATTTTCTAGACAATACACTCAAGCTGTAATAATAGCTCAAAGACAACTAGATAGACTTATCAATTCTTCATATGAATCCGTAGACTTATCACCAGGTATACATGGACCAACTACATATTTAGAAAATGGATTTTCAACAAATTGTACATACATAATATCAGATAGTAATACATCCACAACATCTAATACAACTATTATATATAAAAAAATACAACTAGATGTTGCATGGAATGAAGACAATGAACCATATCAATTAACATTCTTTGCAAGAAAAAAGAGAGAATAATATGTATATTATGAAAGATAACGGATTTGCTTTAATAGCATCTTTACTTATTTTGACTGCAATCGCCGCTCTAGCTATATGTCTTTACCAAGTAACGAAAACAGAAATTAACATATCATCAAACTATAAAGATATAGTTCGCAACTTTTTTATAGCAGAATCATCAAATCAATTTGAAAGAGTAAGAGTATCAGACGATCAAAACATAAACATATCAGACATTACAAAAAGAAACAAAATCTATGAAGGTAATTCTACCAAACAGGATAACAGTGACCCAGTCTGCAAATCAATTATCATTTTCCATCATTATGAAACATCTAATAATATACCAGGATATTCTGCTGAATCTTTTAATAAATATTTTTTCACAGTTGAAACCAGATATCCTCTGCCGAGCCTAAATAAGGGAACTAGTGCAGTAAATACACTTGTATACAAGCTAGGCCCTCAACTTGAAAAGTAGGAGGATCAGCAAATGCAAAAAAACAGTAAACAACGGCTATGGTTTTGCTTTTTTATATATCTATTTTTGGTTGTTTTTTTTCCAAAAAAGGCATTGGCGCTTGATACAGATATTTATCAAAACACGATAAAACCCAACGTAGCAATCCTCTTTGACACATCTGGTAGCATGGATTTTGGAGTCTACGAGCATACCATTGATTATGGAGCCTATTACAACTGGGCATCCGACCTAGGAGATTGTGATAAGATAGCGGGTGGATGCGGAACCAGCAACTATTTCTATCCCGATTCTCGCAAATATCCCAGAAATGAAATACTTCTTATAAAAGGGAAAATTAGAGTCCGTGTACTATCCGATGGAACCACCTTTACGGGAGATGCAGGGGATCCTGACTATGTTTGGTATACCAATGATGTCATAGAAACGAACACCTGTATAGACAGGGAAGGAAATCTTTATGCCTGTGATGGCAACGAAGCTAATAGAAGAATAACACTTGATGCAAACGGAACCATTCTGCTGGATGGAGAAGAACTGCCCTATGACAGGAGCATAAAACTACATAATTGGCAAAAAAATCCGGACGGTACCATGACAGATAAAGGATTCGGAGGACTTTTGAACGCTCCAGGTTGGTATTTTAGCGGATTCGAGGGCATAGGTAATAATGCATCGGATCATAATTTGGTCGAAGATGGAGACCAATATATTTACTTCTTTATTCCAGGTAACTGGATCAATATGCAAATGGTCTACAATCTGTACACACAGGACTCAACTGACGAGGCATACAGAACCTGGAAGGTGCGCACCTATCCTAATGCAGAATGGCATACCGTATTTGTGGACAATATAGAATCTGCCAACTATCCAGCCAATTATCCCAATAATCATAGTCAAAGCTGGGACATAGAACCAGCAGATGCCAATCAAGTAAGATTTCATTTTGTTTCATTCCGCACACAAAAGAACCACGACTTTTTGAAAATATATAAGAACGAAATTAAACCCAGCAACAAAATCGATTCTTTGTCCGGAAATAAAGGAAGCGATTTCTGGATCGGACCCTATAACATGAGTGGAGCAGACAAACTCATATTGGAGTTTACTTCAGATGGTTCCAAAACAAAAAAAGGATTTAAAATAGACAGATATCAATATATTACTAATGAAGAGGTTACCCAGGGTTACAAAATGCAAAGGCGTCTAGATGTGGTGCGCGATGCTATACTTTACGTGATTGAACAAACCAAGGGTAAAATCAATTGGGCTTTAGCCAGTTTTAGTACACCAACCACTGGCAATGGAGCAAAAATATGGCAGCCTTTTGATCCCTCCTTAAGTGACGAACAATTGAGACAAAATATCACAACCTATATAAACCAATTTGAACCATACGGTGGAACGCCTTTAGGTGAAGCATTGCAAGATATATTTAAGCATTTTGAACAAAAGGCAAACGTCTTACCCGAATGTGCCAAAAATTATGTAATTGTGATATCCGATGGATACCCTTCGGCAGATAACGACTGGAGTAGAATTTTGGGCAAAACCTTCACAGATGAGGATGGAGACGGATGGACAGAAGATCCCTATCAATATACATATCCACCAGAGGATTATTTTGATGATGTAGCCAGATTCATGTTTAGCCACAGTTTCAGAGACAGATCTATCATCACCCATCCAGAAGATTCTTTTGACAATATAATAAGTCACATGCTGGGGTTTGTACTAGCAGCACCAATAATGCAGGACGCTGCATCCGATGGCGGGGGGCTCTTTCTTGCCGCTTATAACAAAATGCAACTTGTAAATGCATTCTATGCCCTGGGACTCTTGATTGTAAAAAGTTCATCTTACGTGGCACCCGTGATATCAGTCGATACATCTAACAAGACACAAAGTGGTGAGTGGCTCTACATGGCCTTTTTCAAACCCAAAAACGAACGTTGGGCAGGTAACCTAAAAAAATACAAATTGAAAAAGATGGTGAGGACCGATTGTCCAGGCCGCAGAGAAGCTGAGTGGGTAATCACAGATCGAAACGGGCATCCCGCTGTTGACTGTCAAGGTAATTTTTATAGCACATCTTCGTCTTTTTGGAGTAACGAATCAGATGGAGGAGAGGTAGAAAAAGGGGGAGCCGGCAGCATTCTCAAGGAAGCCCTACAAAATGCAAGTTTAAGCGATCCATATTCTTTTAGAAAGATATATATTTTAGAAAATAATGGAACTATTACTCAATTTCTGCCTGACAATATTACATACAGCAAACTTGGACTGACAAACGATTCTGAAAAATACAAATTAATCAACTACATCTATGGATATACATATGATGAAGACGGTACCAGCTTTCATTTGCCGATTGAACGCAGAGCCTGGCCTCTTGGCAGCTTCATTCATTCCTCCCCTGCTATAATTACATATGAAAATGAAAATAAAAATCTAATCGTGATTGGCGGAAACGATGGGATGCTTCATGTTTTTTCTGACATCGATGGCACAGAAATATGCAGCTTTATTCCCGGTAATCTATTAACAAAACTAAAAGATTTGCCTGAAAGCTCTGGTGTAAAAAATCCTCTTTTCTTTGTAGATGGTCAGATTACACAACATTTTACCTTTGATGATAATGGGAAAATAGTACCAGGTACTTTGATTTTTGGTTTAAGACGAGGAGGAAGGAGTTACTATGCCCTAGACATTAGTAATCCCGACCCTGCACAATGGCAACTGAAGTGGTATATCGATAATACCAAGCCAGAATTTTCCGAACTTGGGCAGACCTGGTCAAGAATTCAGTTGACAAGACTTCGGGCCTCTTCTAGCGAAACCAAAGTTGTTGGTATTTTTGGAGCAGGATATGAGGTAGAAGAAGACAAGGAAAATCCAGGCAATGATTCGTTTGGACGTGGACTTTATATCATTGACCTTGATTCTGTTACCAATTTTACTCCAGAACTCATCAAATCCTTCACCTATTCGAGTAATACCACTTCCATTTTGAATAAAATGAAATACGCCATACCGGCTGACCCCACAATCATAAAAAACAGACATGGTAAGTTGCGCCACATATTCTTTGGGGATCTTGGAGGACAGGTATGGAAAATATCATATGCACCTGATTCTGATTCTGCATCAGATGACGCTAATTGGGAAATTCGGCTGATATTCCAGGCAAATCCTGGTTTTACTGCGGCAAGCGGCGATACTGGAGGTTCTGTTAATGCAACCGACACGGGAAGAAAAATGTTTTATTCTCCAACAGTTACAGTTGTTGGCAACTGTGGATACTATGAAGATCTTAATGGTAATCATCACCAAGACCTTGATGCCAACGAGACAAATCGGAGTTTTTATAACTATTTCCTTTTTGTTGGAACCGGAGACAGAGAAAAGCCCAATTCCACATCTGTGCATAATCGTCTTTACGCCTTTTTAGATCCACCAGAAGGTCTAACACTCAATGAGTCATATTTATTTAATGCTACAAATGATGAACTTGATACAAATTCCACTCTTATGCCATCAGAAAGAGATGAAATGCTTCAAAAACTCTTTTCTACCTATGGTTGGTATATAAAATTGAATGAAATATCCGATGGAAGTAATCATAAAGGAGAAAAAATCCTGTCAACACCTCTACTGTTCAGCAAGGTGGTATATGCTACAGGTTTCACACCAGTTATTGATGACCCCTGCAGGCCACAGGGTCTAGCCCGAATTTATGCACTAAAATATTGTACCGGGGTCTCAGCTTATAATTATAACCTTTTAAACGATGCTGGCGGTAATGCGGCGTATGATTTGACAGACCGCTACATGTCGGTTGGAGAATCTATTCCTTCACCACCTAAGATAATCATACGTTCAGGACGTGCTGGCGGTTTTGTGAGTGTAGGTAACAAACTTGTAGGATTGGGAGAAAACGGAACATCAAATATCCAGCAGGAACCTTTTAATATCAAAGTAATCGAATGGCATGAGGTAATAAAATAAAATCTAGAAGTTCAGAGGTGATTCAATGAAAAAATTAATACTTCTCATATCAGCCGTTGGCCTTTTACTAATTTTTACAGCTGCATCAAATGCTTTTCTGGCTGCTGGAGATGAAGATGGGAACACTGTTACAATAGAAAGATCGTTATTAAAAATTAACCATGACGGTCATCTAGTTATTGCTACTGACCAAGGTGTTAAAATATATAGAGTCACGACCTTGATAAAAAACAAAATCAGACAACAGAAAAACAAATGTAAGGGCAAAATCAGATTGGTTATTAATGAGAAGAAAAACAATATTGTTAATTCGTTTTGTTTTACATCAAAAACAGAATCTCTTAAATGAACAAAAATATGTCTAATTTTAAATTGCTCCTGACAAAAATTGTCAAAACTTTTCAAAAGTAATTTGCAAACCGCTTTCTATCCATGTTTTACCATTTTATGTGCACTGAAGAATGGCACAATAAATGCGATAATAAACAAAAAACTAAAAGGTCAGGAGGAAAAAATGCATAACAAATTACCCCTTGAAAAAGGATTTACACTAATAGAACTAATGATTGTGGTGGCACTCATTGGTATTTTGGCAGCTATAGCAATTCCAAACTATCTTGGAATGCAGGAAAAGGCAAAAAGACGGGCCATTGAGGAAGGCTGTGCTAGCGCTAAAGCCGAGCTCGCCCACTGGATGGATACCGTAGCAAGAGGCGAGCATGGCTTAGTAGATATGGATGGCGATGGTGACATTGACAATGCGGATGATACCCTTGTTGATTCTGCAACCCTGGACACAGCAGCCACAGGTGTAGTAACCAGGTGGGCCGCTGCCATGAAGACCAAGGCTGGTGGTACACTCAGAGGACCTTGGGGGGCATCAGACCTCTATATGGTCTTTGATGGCACTGGTGGAGCTAACTGCACCTCAAACGCTGGCAATGGACAGATAACGCTATGCCTCACCAATGCCCGGACAGTCAGGATAATTGGAAAAGATCAAAGTGGAAATGTGCTGTTTAATGACAGTGTTTCCATTGAATAAATTACTGCAAGGCAATGCCCTGTGGATAACCCCTGAAAGTTGATAAGGCTGGATAAGCAGAATGTTGAAAGAAAAGCAAGGATTTACTTTAATTGAATTACTTATCGTTATCATTGTAATCGGTATTCTATCTGCCATTGCCATTCCAAACTACTTGGGGGCTCAGAAAAAAGCGGCAAGGGCCGAGGCTAAAAGCAATTTGCAAAGCCTGGCCCTTGCCTTAGAACAATACTATGCAGTCAATAATAAATATGGTCCAACAGATGATAATTACACATTTTCTGATGTGGGGACATGGACAAAAAGTGGCGGAGGAACTGAGACCAACTATCTCGAGTCATTTAAACCTGGTAACCAAAGACTTTACGATTATCAGGTTAGCATTTCTAATTCTGGACAGGATTTTGTTGCTAAAGCAATCCCCAAAGCCGGAACGAAAGTAGCCGGAGACCTGCAACCATGGATTGACCAAGACAACAACAGAGGGCCCAATGGATTCTGGTAATCCCTTCAGTTTCATTTGGCATGAGATTTGCGGTCGCCTTAACTTGACAAATCCTGAAATGACTGGAGTATAGATTTGAAAAAACCAAGAACAACCTTACTTCGCCACGGTGGAACCCGTGGCTTTTCCATGGTGGAACTACTTATCGTAGTGGCTATTATCATTGTTTTGGCAGCGGTGGCAATACCATTTTACAACAGTTACACACTCCGCACGAAAAACAAAATGGTTCGCCAAAATTTTGACCTAGCAGTTAGATTTGCCAAGGCCATTTGCCAGGAACGTGACGACTGTATTGAAAATGACTTAATTGCCAACTTGGGACGGAGAAATCATAGAAACCCCTGCGGAGAGGGCGCGCCTTTCGTATCAGGCAATGCTACCCGGGGCCAGGTTCAGATTGATGTCCAAAATGAAAATGACAGGGTTGTAATAACGGGATTGGACTGCAGTGATCCGCCAGATACCTTTTCAGCAACAATTCACCTAGAATAAAATATAACTAGAATTTCAACATATTGCGAAAGTACATGTATCATTTTATCGCATGTTGCTTGTTGTCCACACCTTTTTTTCTTTTGTAAGATAATATTTCCCGCCGTATGGTTCGGGAAGGGGAAAAGTCACAAGCCCAGCTATTTCTAAATCCTCTATTTTCTCCGGATAATATCCAAAAAGGGCAACATATTCTTGTACCTTTTTATTCAAGTAATCTATACTTTCCAGACAAATAAGCCTTTTCTCTATTTTTTCGCACAGCGTCTTATCGGTGCAGGTGTCCAACTGATTTCGCAGAAACAGGATAGCCAAACCCAATTTATTTGCCTTATAATAAAGTCTTGAGGCAAGAAATTTCAAGTATTTGGGAGCTCCTGGCTTTTGGGCAGCCTCTGAGAAATATTCAGCAGCCTTTTCATTATCATTCTGGAACATGTAGTACAAAATTCCTAGACTCATCAAGTTACGCCAGTTATCAGGAAGATACCTAGGAGCTTTTTCCAATATTTCTAAGGCAGGATCTGCATAGCCATCCCAAGGTAAAAGTGACCCGGCCATCCAGTAAACTTCCTGATAATAAGGATCCAAATATGCTGCCAGTTTCAGGGCTTCCACTGCCCAGGATTTCTTTACCCTGCCCTTTCGTTCTTCTGAACTATAAAGAACAGCACTTGTAAAGAGATAGTAATCACTTGCCAAGTCAGTGAACTCACCTGAGGCAACTGTCGCAGCCTCTTTCAGGGGGAATACCATATTGGCTGGATTCTCAAACCTTTGCCTCGTTGATAAGTTGATTTGAGCAGCAAAAAATAAACACAGTAATCCAAAAACAAGAAAACGCATAAGCTAAAAGAACTCCCGTTTTTCAAATATAAAACAAGATAAAAGAACCAGGCCAACACTATATAAAAAGCCATATGAAAGAGATAATAAATATGAAGATGCTTCAATATTTAAACCATGAACGGCGGCACTTTTGAAATCGAGGAGCGATAAATTGGGAATAACCCAGTAACTGGCCTCAAATATTAGTTTGAGTCCAGAAGAAATATGCTTTCCTAGATTACTCTCTAGAATAAATTTGACATTTTGAAGATTAGAGGCAATAAAATAAATTATAAATGTGAAAAAGAAAGAAATAAGCCCCGAACTTGAAAAGGTACTAAAAAACAGGCCTACTGAAGTTATGAGAAAAAGCCTGAGCTCAAAGGCAATAAAGAACAGAAGATAATTTAAAACATGTATATCTCCAGCATGATATATAGGCAAATGTTTCTGAAAATAATATAAAAAGGCCATAAGAATGGCAAAAGCTAGGCCTGTTGCCATTAAAGTAAGAAAACACAGCCCAATGTACCTACCAGTAAGATAATACCAGCGTGGAATGGGTTTTGTCAGAACAAGATGTACTGTCTTTTGTTCTATATCTGTTGCTAACATCTGTGTTCCAAGAAAAATAGAGATAAAAAGCCCCATTCCTGAAAGGCCCATCAGGCAGATATCCTGGGTTACCTTAAAGACGTCTCCAATGGACAACTGAGATAATGCTCCCGAGAATATAAAGACCAACAAGGTCACTACCAACACGCCAATAAATGCCTTGAGCCTTAAA
>JAMOVK010000059.1 GCA_027067775.1 Deltaproteobacteria bacterium | reverse complement strand
AGGTGCAGACACCCTGGTAATGAGCCTTTGGAAGGTGCCAGACAGTCAGACCCAGGAGCTTATGGAGGAGTTTTACAGCCGCCTTAAAAAGGGAGAGCCCAGGCTTTCAGCCCTTCGTGCAGCCCAGGAGAGCATAAGGGCCAGACACCCTCACCCCTTTTACTGGGGCGCCTTTATCTGCCAGGGTGATCCAGGCCCGCTTAAATTCAGTATTTAGCCTGGCTTTAATGTGAAAAAGTATTGGGAGAGGAAGAAAGTGTATAACATTCCCTTCAGGCTCAGAATCGGGGTTACTGGTCACAGGAGACTAGCTAGGGAAAAAACTTTTCCTTAGTGCCGAGCCTGCCAAGGCTATTCACCTCTTTAACACTTTTGATCCCTCTCCAAGGGTGGATGAACATGCATACATGGAAAACGTATATAAGGATCTTTTCCTGAACCCTTACCTGCCTGAAGCAGAGGCAGTGGATAAAGAGGTCAAGGAAGCAGTAAGATTACATCTTATTCCCTATTATGTCAGGGCATCAGTAATAGCCAAACACTACCAGTCGATGTTTCAACGGGCTGGCTTCTATGTGTATCTCCTTTCCACTCTGGCAATAGGCGCAGTTGCCCTTGGAATCCTTATCCATTCCATAGCTCCCTTTTCTTATGGACTTGAATTTTTGATGCTCCTTTTGATGGTAACCCTGGTTTTTATTGCCCACAGTAAAAAAGCCCATAACCGATGGATTGAAAACCGTTTTCTTGCTGAACGCATACGTTCTGCCATGTTCTTTGCTGCATGCGGCATAGAGGTCTCATCCATAAGCGTGCCGCCGCATCTAGGAGTTGCCCATGGTCCAACCGACTGGATGATAAAGGTATTTCATGAAATCTGGGACTTAGTGCCAGTAAGAAAAGAATATGGGCCAAAGAATTGCCCAGAACTTGCTTTGTATATAAAAAAGGCCTGGATTCAGGATCAGAGGGACTATCATAAGGCCACTGCATTAAGGTGCGGAAGGAAAAACAGGCTCTTGGAAAGATGCGGTCTAGTTGTTTTTATCCTTGCAATGGCAGCGGCAGCAGGGCATGTGGGCATTGGCCTTTTAGGTGAAAACCTGCCTGCATTTCACTTTATAGAAGGTTCTCTGACACTGATCACCCTTACCATGCCAGCTCTAGGCGCAGCTCTGGGAGGCATCCGCTCCCACAGGGAATATCCAAGGCTTTCAAAAAGAAGCGAAAATATGAGGGCAGCCCTAGAGGATCTGGAGCGCAGATTTTCAGTGGTTGAAACCTGTGAGGAACTGGAGTTCATGCTTAGAGATGCAGAGGAGCTGATGCTCAGGGAGTGCCAAGATTGGCTCATGCTCATGCGTTTTAAAGGTGTAGAGGCAGCGGCTTAGCATTTTATTATTAAATTCATTTTGTAAACAATATTAAGGTATGTTGAATAAGACCAACCCAAGGTATTAAAGGGTTCTGGTTCCTTTTACTTTAAAACTCTGAAAGCCTTGATCATGAGGGGAAATCACGTTTAAATGAATTTTTACAGCTCAATAAGCCGTTATCGAAAATGCATCTAATGAGGGAACCATTCAGGCTGGTCTGGAATCTTGAGACCAGCCAAGAGACCGAGAAGTTTCTAAAATGGAGTTATGAAGCTATGACATCTGACATTCCCGCCTTGGTCCGCAGTAGCCAAGACTAGCATGACGTATCAGACGGGACCCTGACATATTTTGACCACTGCCAGAGGTACTCATTAGCCGGATAAACCATAAATGTTTTTTAAGATAAAAAAAGAGAAAAAGCAAAAAGACCAATGTGCCCGCTGCGGGGCCTGCCTTTCATTTTGCCCTGTATATAAGGCTATGCCAATTGAAAGATATTCTCCTAGGGGCAAAAACTATCTTCTTCGTTGCGCAACAATAAAAAAGCGGCAGCAACCTATAAAACAAACGGTAAATGCGTGTTTACAATGCGGGGCCTGTTCCACCCTGTGTTCGGCTGGCACTGATGTGGCAGCACTCATAAGAGAAGAGAGAAGGAAAAATCGCTACTTCCAGTCATTTCCACCATCTATGTTTGGAGCCTGGGAGAAATTTGGACAAGAAAAAGGGGTAAAGGTACTTTCTTATCTTGAAAGGATCTCTCCCCTTTTAAAGGATTTTACCAGCCAAATCCCACTATCTGATAAACCCTTTCTGTCCAATCTCAACTACTATGCCAGCAGTTACCCAGGTTCAATCTCCTTGTGTCAGATTCCCCAAAGTATCAAAAAGAGTAGAATACTGCTATTTTGCGGATGTATGCAAAACTATCTTTTCCCTCATACGGTCTCCAAAATAGCGGCTTTATTCCATTGGGAAGTAATCATTCCAGAACAACAAGTATGTTGTGGCCTTCCTGCATATAGTCAAGGGGCCAGCGACAATGCAAAAAATTTTGCAAAGAAAAATATCTCTATCTTTTCAAAATATCAGCCCGATGTAATTCTTACAGGCTGTGCTTCATGTGCCTATATGATAAACAATTGGGACAAATTGTTTCACGAGAAGGAAGGTGAGGCAAAAGAAGCCAAACAGATCTCAAAGCGTGTTATGGAGTTAAGCCAGTTTCTATCTCGCCTACAAATGCAAATAGTGTCTCAAATAGATTGCAAGATTGCCATTCAGATACCTTGTCATCAACGCTATG
>JAMOVK010000058.1 GCA_027067775.1 Deltaproteobacteria bacterium | reverse complement strand
ACCAGCAAGGTTGGTGCTGGCTGAAGGTGTTAAAGATGCGGGGAAAGAAACCAGAATAGAACCCCCTCTTTTCATCAACCAATAGTTTGACACCCGGACAGTTGCCTTGTAACCTTACAACTTTCATTAAGTTAATAAGATCGGGCTTGCGCAACCTTTTTGATTAGGAAATTTTTTCTTAAAGGTTTATAAACGACTTTACTTTTAAAAATCTGTCAAAGATGTCCATCAGCATTTTACATTCATAAAAATAATGGCTTATACAGCATATTGGGGGCGTATATTCTATGAATAAGAAAAGGGGGGTTTTAATATATTTCTGGGTAGTGACACTTATCCTGTTAGGAGGATGTGCTGCCCAGAAAGGCAAAGTGGTTACCAAGCCAAATCTGTCTAAAGAGCAGAAAGAGGTCCTTAAAAGTCTACCACCACCAAAGGAAAGAACTCAAAAGATTAAAAAGGATCTACAAGCGCTTTTTCCAGAGGCTGGTACATGCCCGATCGACTCTTCAAAGGTCGACCCTGAATCAGACCAGGGAAAACTGGACATGGCCCTGGAGTTGTGCAAGTTATCCCAAGATCTGTGGGAAGAGGGAGACAAGGAAGGTGCCATAAAGGTTCTTGACGATGCCTACAGTCTTGTTCTTGGTGTATCCAACGAAGATGAAGACCCTGACATAGAACAACAAAAGGATGACCTTAGATTTCTCATCTCTAAAAGGATACTTGAAATCCATACCTCACGGCTTAGAACCACCAAGGGCCTCAACAACCCCATCCCTCTAAGTATAAACAAGTATGTCAGAAAAGAACTGGAACTCTTCCAGACCTCGAACAGGGCCTTTTTTCTTTCAGCGTATAAACGTTCTGGAAGATACAGACCCATGATCCTTAGAGAACTGAAAAAGGCCGGGCTGCCAAAGGAACTTTCATGGCTTCCCCTTATAGAAAGTGGATTTAAAATTAGGGCTCTTTCCAGGGCAAGGGCCCTGGGACTTTGGCAGTTTATTCCATCCACCGGTTACAAGTTTGGACTGAAGAGAAACATCTGGATCGACGAAAGGCTTGACCCTGAAAAATCCACCAAGGCTGCCATTGCCTATCTAACCGAACTTCACGAAATCTTTGGTGACTGGTCCACTGTCCTTGCAGCCTACAACTGTGGAGAACGAACAGTACTAAGGGCCATAGACAAACAGAAGATCAACTACCTGGACAACTTTTGGGATCTTTACAGGAGACTTCCAAGAGAAACAGCCCGGTACGTACCAAAGTTTATTGCCACACTGCTTATAGTGAAAAACCCGGAACGCTACGGATTCCAGCTTGACCAACCGGATGATCCCATTCCTTACGAAACGGTGATAGTGCAAAAACAGATGAAATTGAGCGATATCGCCGCTGCTATAGGAGTCGATGCCAACATGCTTCTTGATCTTAATCCAAGTCTCCGCTATGGCGTAACCCCTGAAACCAGTTTCAGTTTGAAGGTGCCTAAAGACTATGGCCAGATCTTGCTAGCCAAGTTGGATGAGATAAAAAGGTGGACACCGCCAAAACCAACTTACAAGCGTACCCGCTATGCCCGTTCTGGCAGATACATAAAACACAGGGTCAGGAGGGGTGAACACCTGTCTCTTCTAGCAAAACGCTACCATACCACGGTAAGGGCAATAAAAAAGGCAAACCGTATCCGCTCCAACAAAATACGGGTAGGACAAGTCTTAAAAATACCTGTCCGTTCATATTATGCCAAAACACGCAAAAAAAAGAAAACAAGGATAAAACGTTATATTGTAAAAAGAGGAGACACACTTTGGGAAATTGCAAGAAGATTCAATGTCTCTGTTTCTGCCCTAAGACGCATAAACAGACTTGGATCTAACTGCCTGTATATTGGACAGGTGTTAAGGATACCGTCAAGCGGTTAACAGAATTTGAAGGAGTTTCCTCTGTGGAAAGACCAAAGGTTATTATGGATGAGAAAGAGATCGACCGGGCACTTAGCAGAATGGCCCATCAGATCATTGAGCGAAACAAGGGGGTAAAGGATCTCTGCCTTATTGGAATCAGAACGGGGGGGGTCCCCCTTGCGTGCCGGTTGCAAAAAAAGATAGAACAGATCGAGGGAAGTGCACCCCAGGTGGGTATCCTAGACATAACACTCTATAGAGATGACTGGAGCAATCTCAGTCAGCACCCCATCATACGTAAGACAGAAATTCCATTTTCAATTGATGATAAAAAGATAGTGCTAGTAGACGACGTTATTTACACGGGCAGAACTATCAGGGCTGCCATGGATGCTGTAATAGACTATGGCAGACCAAGCAAGATAGAACTGGCTGTACTTGTAGACAGAGGCCGCAGAGAGCTTCCTATCCAACCCGACTTTTGCGGTGTTACCCTTTCCACCTCAGGGTCTGAACACGTCAACGTTTATCTCAAGGAAGTATCAGGAAAGGATCAGGTGTTACTAGAAAAAACAGACAATGCCAAGTGAAAAATCAGGGCGCAGGTTGCCAGTGGCAGTCACCATGGGATGCCCGGCTGGAATAGGTCCAGAGATTGTTTTGAAAGCTGCAGCTGATCAGAGCATGGATATACCGCTGTTGGTAATAGGAGATCTGGCCATCCTAAAGGCTGCCGCCCAAGGTCTGAATCTTTCCAAAATAAAGATAAAACCCTGGAAGCCCTCACAGCCGGTTTGCTCAAAACAAAACGTCCTTTACTGTTTTGATGTGACCAAGCTCAAACCTGAACAGATAAGACCAGGACACCCAACAGAACTTACAGGACGTTCCTCCTTTGAGTACATCACAAAGGCCATAGAGCTTTGCAAGGCTGGCCTTGCCCTGGGGATTGCCACAGCACCCATTAGCAAGACAGGACTAAGGCTTGCCGGAATTGACTATCCAGGACACACTGAGATACTGGCCCATTTTACAGATACAAAGGACTATCTAATGATGATGGCTGGCCAGAAACTTAAGGTGACCCTTTCCACCATTCACATCCCTTTAAAAGATGTGCCCGGACGACTGAATACGGACAGGGTATTTAGAACCATAAAAATCACGTGGCAGAGCCTTAAAAGGGATTTTGACATACCTGAGCCCATGATAGGCGTTTGTGGCCTAAATCCACATGCAGGAGAAGGGGGAATGTTTGGTGACGAAGAGGAAAAGATCATAGCTCCTGCCTGCCTTTTGGCCAAAGAAAAAGGCATGAGGGTTTCGGACCCCCTTCCTCCAGACACGATATTCTATCATGCCTCTAAAGGGGCCTATGATGCGGTGGTCTGCCAGTATCACGACCAGGGGCTGATTCCCTTTAAACTCCTGCATTTTGAAGACGGGGTAAACGTAACCTGTGGCCTGCCAATAGTCAGGACCTCAGTAGACCATGGTACGGCTTATGACATTGCCTGGAAGGGACAGGCCAGCCACTGCAGCATGAAGGCAGCTATTAAGCTTGCAAAGTTTATAGCTGAAAACCGTTTGAAACCTCAGGGCTAGCCCATGCCATCCAACCCGCAGTCAACAAAAACAGACAACGTACTCGTTGTAAGAAATCTAAAAAAGAATTTTGGAAACAGAACCGTACTTAAGGATCTAAATATAACCCTTCCGAAGGGTTCGTGTCTGGGACTTCTTGGTCCAAACGGCGCTGGCAAAACCACCACAATACGCATACTTCTTGGCCTGGTAATACCCTCTGGTGGAGAGATAGAGGTTTTTGGCAAAAGATATCCAAAGGCCATAAAAAAGGTAAAATATCACATTGGTGTAGTTCCGCAGATGGACAATCTGGACCCTGACCTGACCATTGTCGAAAATCTCCTGGTCTATGCAAACTACTTCAAGATCTGTAAAAAGGTTGCCAAGGAACGTGCAGAGGAACTGCTGGAATTCTTTGCACTAAAAAACAGACGTGATGAGATAATCCAGAACCTTTCTGGAGGACAGAGGAGAAGACTGCTCCTGGCAAGGGCCCTTATCAATCGCCCTTCTCTCTTAATTCTTGATGAGCCTACAATTGGCCTGGATCCCCAGGCACGGCTTCTCATGTGGCAAAGGCTTGAAGCACTCCGTAAAAAAGGGACCACCATGCTCCTTACGAGCCATTACATGGAAGAGGTGTCAAGGCTTGCAACCCAGGTAATCATTATAGACAATGGAATGGCCATTGCCCAGGGCAATCCAAAGCAGATAGTGGAAGAAATGCTGGGTATGGAGGTAATGGAATTCAGTGGAAGTCCTGAAGAACTTGAAAGCCTGGCGAAACGGCTAAAGAACTGCAACGTCCAAACCGAACTTGTAGGAGAAAAACTTTACGTATATATAAAAGCCGGCTGCAGCATCCTTGATGATGCTGCCTCGAACATGAGCCATGTTGTCAAGAGACCAGCTACCCTAGAAGACCTGTTTCTCAAACTAACAGGCAGAAAGCTGAGAGAGCGTTAGATTGTCATGCTAAGAGTTTGGTACAGAAACTTCAAAGTATGGCTGAAACACCTGCAGGCAAGCCTGATTGGCAACCTTGGTCAACCATTTCTATTCCTGCTGGCCTTTGGCTTTGGCCTTGGCAAATCTGTACCAGAGATAGAAGGAATGAGCTATTTACAGTTCATAGCACCTGGCCTTGTTGCCTCTGCAGTAATGTACTCGGCTGCCTTTGAGGCCACTTACGGTTCTTACACCAGACTATCAACCCAGGGAACATTTGAGGCCATTCTCATGACCCCTATAAATATTGTGGAGTTGGCCCTTGGTGAAATCCTATGGGGGGCAACAAAGGGACTTGTTGCGGGATTCATCATGCTGGCAACCCTTCCCCTTTTTGGTGTTGAGCCCTCTGTATGGGCTATTGGCATGATACCCCTTCTCTTTATTGAAGGTATAATCTTTGCGGCCCTTGGTCTAATCATGACAGCAGTGGCCACCAACTATGATTTTTTCAACTATTTTACATCACTGGTAATTACTCCATTCTTTCTCTTTTCTGGGATCTTTTTCTCCCTAAAGGCCGTTGCCCCTTCGCTGAGACACGTGCTAATGGCCTTACCCCTTTCAAGTGTTGTAGACCTTTCCAGGATGCTTTGTTACGGCAGATTTGACGGTCTCGCCTCTTTTACCATAGAAGTGTCCATAATATTGGGCTCTGCCTTGATATCATCCTGTATTGCCATATTTCTTCTTAAAAGACGCATGATCCAGTAGATCTTGACCAGACAGGACTGAATCATTTTCAACATAAAACTGCATGAACAAAGGAATGCAGATTTGACAGGCGGTGACTTTCACAGGCAGGAAAGCAGGGCCAAGAGCTTTTAGGGCTCGGCTTCGCAGAAATCCAAATTCCCTCGCTTCGCTCGGCTTGAGTGGATTTCTTTTGCTCCGCCTTCGCCAAGAATCTCTAGGCCCTGTTCCCAACGCCTGATGAAAAGCCACCATCCTGACAAATCTGCTACTAATCCAGACCTTCTGTCCTACAAGACAAACTCTTTCCAAAACACCTATTACTAATCCTGCATAACTAGCAAAGTTATATTCATTTATGGTGCATGGCAGTAAAGGGTGATGTGATTTTTTTAAATCATTCAAACAAGAGAAAATGGATGATTACCGTAATTGCTAAGCTCCAAGATGAACTGAGCGAATTTTTGAGGTGAAGCACTTTCTGGCACAACACATTCATCAAGAAAGGCCGCAAGGCCATTTTTCTAAAAACTGAAGCATTCCGCAATTTACAGAAGGTGGGCTGGAATTAGCCCCAAAACACTCATATCAATTTATTGGCTTAAGACGGCCTTAACGGACTCAAAAGGATAGGGCAAGGATAGGGGTTTGATTAGACATTTGGGAACAGGGTCTAGAGATTCTTGGTGAAGCGAAGCGGCTGAAACCTCCATTTAGCGAGCATGAGCGAGCGGCTTTGGAGCGTTTCAGCGAAGCAAGCCATAGAAGCTCTTGGCCCTGCTTTCCAGTCTAATCAAAGTCCTTCATTGCCCTTCCTCTTATACCTGGATGGAGGCATTACCAGCCGCTTCCATCTTAAATCATCTCCCATGCAGAAGGATTGCATTCTGAAAAAATAACTAGTCGGCTATTTTTTGCCAAAGTAATAAAAAGCAATAAAAGAAAACACTAACAGAAAATCTTCGGTAGCCTTTGCTCTAAGGTAGAGCCTTTGGAATAAGCACAAACATCCTTGCCCTGTTTTTTAGATGTCCTGCAAGAAAGCCTGCCTTTGCCCCTGTTCCTGTATAAAGATCCATTCGGAAAGGGCCTTTAATAGCGCTACCAGTGTCATGGTTTGCCACAAAAAGTCCCACTTGCTCTCCACCCGGTTTACAGGTCATCCATTCGGGCATCTGTCTAGTTTCTGGAATCACAAGAGTCACCATAAAGGGAAAACCTGCCGGGAAAATCTTTCTGTCAAACGCGGCAGATACACCTGGAACAAGCACCTTTCCAAAACATCCAATAGGCCCCTCCCGCTCCCACTTGAAAAACACATATCTCTTGTTTTTAGACAGGAGCTGGTCAAATCTTTCAGGATGTATTTCAGCCCATCTCTTTATGGACTGCCAGTCCAGGTCCTCCAGTGACAATATCCCCTTTTTCAAAAGTATCTTCCCCAGGCTGGTATACGGAAGACCGTTGCTTGCAGCGTAATGGATAAAGCGTTCTTCATTCCCCAGTTGTATTATACCAGAGCCTTGAATCTGGAGTTCAAGAAGATCCACCGGGCTTTTGAGCCAGCAGAGAACAGGATATTGTTCTGGTCTTTGTTTGAGCCTACGCTCTATCTCTTTTCTTTCATAATATGGAAGAAATCTCTGCCCCTCTACCCTGCCCCAGAGTGTAATGTTAGGAAGTCCTTTTCCAAAATCCCTTAACCTGGCACCAACAAGGTCCAGTGGAACGGAAAGTACAGGCACGTTAAAGGTCTCATCCCTATTTTCAGCACCTTCAAACTTGGGTTGGTAGTAACCTGTCACAAGGAGGTTACCCCTCTTCCCATCTTCTACAAGCTCATAGATAAAAAATAGATCTTTGATGGCGAATTTAAGTGATTCACCCTGACTGAGACGTTCCTTTAGAGAAAAAAGACTTTTAACAAGGAGCTGTTTATCTATCTTTTTATCAAAAACGGAAAGAGAATTTACACGGCTTTTTTCAAGTATTGATATGGAGTTATCAAGAGCCTTTATTATTTCTGAGACCTCTTGACACGAACCTACAGGGACCTCTTCCAAAGAGACCCTCCTTAAAACAACACCTCCTTTTTCTTTCACATGGGTACATGCAAAAAAAAGGGTTAAAAGCCCCACAGACAGGACTATTAACCCTATAGATCTAGAAAACTTTTTGAAACTGTTCATTAAAGGCCGGTTGCATCAACCTGGCGTTTCACCGCCTCAACAGACTTTTCAAGAGCTAGCCTCTCCTCCTGGGTCAGACTGAACTGGACAATCCTTTCTACACCCTCTTTTCCAAGGACTACCGGAACCCCAAGGAAGACCCCGTTTATGTCAAATTCACCTTCAAGATAGGCAGCACAAGGCAGCACCCTCTTTTCATCAAAGAGTATGGCTTGAGCCATCTCAATGGCACAAAGACCCGGGGTCGTGAATGCGCTACCGGTCTTAAGGTGCTGTACGATCTCCCCTCCACCTGTCTGAGTGCGTTTTACTATCTTTGCCAGCTCCTCTTTGGACAAAAGCTCCTCAACAGGAACCCCACCAACGCTTGCAAGCCTTGTAAGGGGAAGCATGTTGTCACCATGTATACCCATTACAAGAGCAGTCACATCCTTGGGAGCCACACCCAGAGCCTGGGCAAGAAAAGTCCGGTATCTGGCAGAATCAAGCACCCCGGCCATACCGACCACACGATTTTTGGGAAAGCCAGATACCTTAAAAACCGTATAGACCATAGCGTCTATTGGATTTGTCACCACAATAATCACTGCATCTGGACTGTTGGCAACGATGTTTTCCGTAACCTGTTTTACTATCTCCACATTTTTGGCAAGCAGATCATCCCTGCTCATCCCTGGCTTTCTGGCAAGCCCTGCCGTAACTATCACAACGTCTGAACCGGCAGTGTCCTTATAGTTGCACGTACCAATGACAGAACCATGATAGCCGCAAAGGGGGGCACTTTGGCTGATATCCAAGGCCTTTCCCTGAGGGATACCTTCAACCACGTCCAGTAACACTATCTCCTTGGCAACCTTTCTGCTTACTGCCCAGTGGGCAGCAGAAGTGCCTACGGCTCCAGCTCCGACAATTGTAAGCTTGCTGCCATCTATAGACATAACCTTGTGCTCCTTTCCTGGTATAGTTATCTATATTTTCCGTCCCGCAATCTACCATGTTCATACAGATAGCGCCTGTAATAACTGAGAGCCTCGGGAAGATACTGGATTATTTTTTCCAGTCTTGCCCTGTCTGCCGGGTGTGTACTCAAAAGCTCTGGCGGTCTTGGCTTGCCTTTTGAGGCAGCCATCATCCTTTTCCAAAATGTCAGGGCACCCCTCGGGTCATAACCAGCAATGGCCATAAATATCAGACCCAGGTGATCGGCCTCATATTCCTGTTTCCTGCTGTATGGAAGAAGCACTCCTACATTTGCTCCAAGACCGTAAAGTTGCATTAGAAGATGTCTTGTTGCCGGACTGTAACTGCCTGTAAGCAAGGAAAGAGCGTTTCCTCCAAGCTGCAAAAGTATCTGCTGACTGAGTCTTTCTGCAGCATGGTTGGCAACCGCATGGGCAATTTCATGGCCAAGCACAACTGCCAAGCCGTTTTCATCCTTAGCAATGGGAAGAAGACCAGAATAGACCACGACCTTGCCTCCAGGCATGCAAAAGGCATTGATCTGTTTGCCACATACAAGATTAAATTCCCAGCGGTATCCGCGTATGCGCTGGCTCTGACCAGTTTCACGAAGAAAACGCTCTACCGCCTTGGCTATACGCCTGCCCACCCTTTTTACCATCTCTACCTTAGCAGGATCCTGGCAGAGTTTATGTTTGCTTAAAAACTGCCTATACTCCTTTTCACTCATGGCAAGGAGCTGGTAATCTGGCACTAGGGTCAGCTGGCTTCTTCCAGTTACTGGAACTTGGGCACATCCCCAAAAACCCAGCAACAGAAGTAATACCATTGCCAAGTGGCTAAAAATTCTGGGAGAAAAACCTGGTCCGTGCTTAACAAGTTGTGATAAAAGAGAGGCCATTTGGTTTCACCTGTATTTTTTAAAAAGTAAGGATAAAAATTTTGTAAAAACTTACAAAAAAGTGCTAACTTTGTCTATGAAAACAGGCTCGAACACCAGCTATAAGGCCAGTGAGAAGATGGAGAATGAAGTGGGCTTTTGGGAAAGTCAAAAGAGCAAGGTAACAGTAAACGGTAAGGCCATTGTCAGAAACCTAGAGTATCTTAAAGGGATTTCGTCTGGAAACTGCCTTATTATGCCTGTAATTAAATCAGATGCCTATGGACATGGCATACTTGACACAGCACGGCTCCTACAAGACAAGGGAATATGGGGTTTTGGCATCTACGAGATGGAAGAGGCGGCCATTTTGAGAAGATCAGGTATAGACTGCCCCATCTTCACGCTTTCTGGACTTCTAGGTGACGATGCGTCTAAAGCAATAGAGCTTGATCTGACTGTTGGAGCAATAACAATTGATGAAGTAGAAAACCTAAACAGTATTGCTGGCCTTATGGGAAAACAGGTTAAGGTTCACCTAAAGGTGGACACCGGCATGTACCGATTTGGCATGACACCGCAAGAGATCCTATACCTTGCCAGAAAAATGAACAGATTCAGCCATATTGAATTTGAGGGCCTTTACTCGCACTTTGCCTGTTCAGATGAGCCTTCCAATCTCGCCAACAAAAGACAGCTTGGGCAGTTTGTTGATCTTTTGAACCACTTGCATCTTATTGGATGGAAGCCCAAATATGTTCACATGGCAAATTCGGCTGCCCTGCTATATATGAAGGAAAGCCGTTTTAATCTCGCCAGACCGGGTATCGCAATCTATGGCGCCCTTCAGGTCCCCAACAACAAAGAGACGGTATCGGATCTTGAGCAGGCCATGTCCTTTTCAAGCCTGGTCCTTTACATCAAGGATTTGCCAAATGGGGCCTGTATAAGTTATGGTCATACCTTTCGGGCCACAAAAGACATGCGTGTGGCCCTTGTTCCGGTAGGTTACGACAACGGTTATCCAAGAGCCCTGTCAAACAAGGCCCATGTTCTTGTAAATGGCGTGGCCTGCCCTGTAATTGGCAACATCTGCATGAAGACCATCATGGTGGATGTAAGCCATGTAAGGTGCAGGCATGGAGACGAGGTAATACTTATGGGCAGACAGCAGGACCTATTCATTAGCGCGGTGGAGCTTGCACACAGTGCCGCTACCATAAGCTATGAACTCCTTTGTCTACTTGGCAAACTTAACAAAAGGATCTTTCTGGAATAGGAAAATGTTTGGAATAGGACTTCCCGAACTCATAGTGATATTGATTTTGGCACTTATCGTTCTTGGCCCAGAGAAGCTGCCACAGGTGGCAAGGCAGGTGGCAAGGTTTATGAACGATCTTAAAAAGGCAACTGAAGAGTTCAAACAAGAACTGGAGTTAGACAAACTAGATGACATAAAAAATCCGGTAAAGTTGGACAACCTGCTAGGTGACGATCTAAACAGGTTAAAAAAAGATCTTACAGAACCTGATTTTCTTTTGGATGCAGACAAAAAAGACGAACAGGCTGACAGATCTAACACAAATAGTACCACCATCGGAGGTCTAGGCCCAGAATGGCAAGAAGCCAAGGGTAGAGAAAAAAACAAAACGGATTCCGAGGAAAAAGAAAGACCTAGAGAAGAAAAAGATGGCTAATGGAGCCTACACTCTTCAAGACCATCTTGCCGAACTCAGAAAACGCCTAATACAGTGCGTAATAGCCTTTTGTTTGGCCTTTGGGACTGCCTATGCAGTTTCTGATTTTCTCATCTCGTTTCTATTTGAGCCAGTGAAACAGAGCCTTCCTAGCGGAAGCACCATGGTCTTTACAGCCCTGACAGAAGGTTTCATGGCACACCTAAAGGTGGCCTTTTGGGCAGCGGTTGTGGTCACTGCTCCCTATGCCATATACCAGACCTGGCGTTTTCTGCTCCCTGCCCTGTACGAAAATGAAAAACGTTCTCTCAAAAAACTGATACTTACCGGAGGCGCCCTTTTTGTATTTGGGGCAGTATTTGGGTACTGGGTAATCCTGCCTTTGATCTTGTCTCTCAGCCTTGGCTATTCATCCTCCAATCTCCAGGCCCTACCCAGACTTCAGAATTATCTGATATTTACTCTCAAAAGCATCTTCCTTTTTGGCATCATCTTTGAGATGCCATTTGTTATGGCAGGGGTTGCCAGGATCGGCCTTGTGCCAAAAGACTATTTTAGAAAACACAGAAGGCCGGCCTATATCTTGCTTTTTTTAGTGGCAGCACTCCTTGTTCCTTCTGATATCTTTTCCCAGATTCTTATATTTATCCCATTCGTTATGATCTATGAAATTGGAGCCTTTCTCTCGGGAGGCTTTAAAAAGAAAAAGAACTAGAACAAATCAATATTTCTTTCAAAAAGCACGCATTACAAAAAGAAAGGGCCATCTGGCAATACCAGACGGCCCCTTTTCCCTCCCTAAGGAGATGGCTGATTATCTCATGAAGGGCAGAAGCTTGGTGTACTTCATGAAGACGATAATGAGAGCAAGTGCAAGCATTCTCTTCAGGAAGATTTCAGGCAGCTTCTTCTGAATCCTAGGACCAACCATACCACCTGCAATAGCACCACCTGCAATACAGGCTGCCATGATCCAGTCTGGCTGATAACCCATAAGGATGTACTTGGCAATACCACCGCACGAAGTTGCAAATGTACCGGCAAGAGCGATTGGAACGGCCAGATACATAGGATATCCCATAAAGGTTGTCATGAAAGGCATGAACATGAAACCACCACCAACACCAAAGGAGGAGGCAATCATACCCATAATGATACCACCAATGAGCATGGTAAGAGGACGTGCAACAAATGTCTCACCCCAGAACCTCATATCGAATTTGATAAAATTGAACTTATCGAATTCAACCTTTCCAAGCTCCGCTGCTTTACCTGTCTTTTTGGCCTCTTCAACCGCCTTATTGAACTTCTGCACGATGGCCTTTAGTGCCTTTTTCTTCTCAATGGTGCTCGGCAGAGACTCGTGGAAAAGTTTAAAGCCAATGAGCAAGCAGATTATACCCAGATAGAACTTATAGGCCTTGAGCGGCAGGTACTTAGCGGAAAACGTAGGTCCAATAAAGAAGGCACCAATCAAGATACCAATGGCAAAGAATATAGCCACAGGCCATGCAAAACGTTTAGCTTTGAAATAGGAAATAAGACCTGTAATCGGTGAACAAAGGGTGAGGAAAAGGTTTGTAGGCTTAATGGTGTTAGCTGCGTTGATACCGATAGGACCCTTGGTTCCTATAACGGTAATCTGGTATGCAGCAGTAAAAAGACCGCCTGCTGCTCCCATGATAACAAAAAGGACACCGATAACAAAGGCTCCAAAGAGCACGACAAGGGGGTTCATGTAACAGCATGCCGTGGAAAAATAGAAGGTGGAAGGAATTATGGTAAAACCAGCTGTTTTCTGTCCGTTTACATATACAGCCATTTTGGTGTGGGGAGCCAGGTTCTTGTAAGGAGTCATGGTCATCTCAAATTCCCCTGTCTCCTTGTTGAGCTTCAAGGTAACGCCCTTGTTCCAGTCCTCCTTCTGGGCATTGTAGTCGGTCATGATCATCCTGGCATTACCGCCACCAATGGGCCTCTCCTTGGAAACGGTGTTGATACCGAATTTCTTTTCATGGGTAAATATTAGGAATTTCCACTGTGCTTCGGAATTGACCGGACCCAGCTGAGCCTTTACATTCTCCGGAATTTCTCCCCACTTCTTTATCTTGTTAACCCTCACCATAAACTTAAAAGGCGGGAAGGCAAAAGGACCTGATGTTTGACCCTTTGCAACGCTCTTAGGTGTTGCCAAATCCTCAGGCCTATTAGTAATTACATAGTAGGTAGGCGGGATGGCAGTATCACCAAACTTCTTAGTCAGCTTTGACCTCTCTTTAGTACCCGGGGAATCTGCAGGCTTGAACATCCGTTCTGTACAGACAACGATGTAAAGATCCTGGCCTGGATCAATCTTGCCCTTGACAGTGATAGGATTACCAGCCTTTACACTGTCAGAGGTCAAGGTTGCCTCGACTGCCCATGACGATGATGCTGCAAAAACCAACATCAACAAGACCGTAAAGACCTGACCAAAAATCTTCTTCTTCATAATACTCTCCTCTCTCTTAGATTTTTGTGCAACTTTTTTGCTGCACTAACTGGTTAGACTGACACCCTGCCTTTGTATATTTGACTGTACAACAGGCCAGCTATGCTCCCTGGCCCATTTTGGCTTTGCTGAACTTACAGGCTCTTTGTTGCCTGTATTATTTTGTGAAATCTTATAAGTTAGTGTATCCAAAAGAATGGTAAAGTCAACGTATTGAACGCTTACTCCCCTCGGAACCCGTATTCTTGTAGTACAGAAATTAAGTATACCCTTAATTCCAGATTCTACAAGCACATCTGCTATTTCTTGGGCCCTTTCAGAAGGAACAGCCAATACTGCCAACTGTATTCCTCTTTCTTTAATTACCTTAGGAAGATCCTCTATAGCCCTTACAGTATGGCCACCTTCTAGCTGCTTACCAATATGGTTCTCGTCAAAATCAAATACCGCCTCAAAGACATATCCCTGTCTTGAAAATTGGGGATGCCTCAAAAGGGCCTGACCTATAGGGCCTGCTCCTACCAAAACCACACGCCATTCATCCAAAAGACCAAGGATTCCAGAAATGGTGTTGAGCAAGGAGGCAACGTCGTAACCAACACCACGAACGCCAAACCGGCCAAAATAGGAAAGGTCTTTTCTTAACTGAGCAGGATTGACGCTTGCTTCGTATGCAAGCTCACTTGATGAAACAACCTTGACACCATTTGCTAGTAGTCTTTTGAGATACCGCTGATACACCGACAATCGGATGATTGTGGCAGCCGGGATTTTTTCTTTTCTCATCTTTACCTCCCCTTTTCATTAGATTGCCTAAGTATTAGCAATAAGTATGCCCTTGTGAAAAATATTGGCAATTTCAAATTGTTATAAAAATCACTTTTGAAATTAAAGAAAAAAACAACAAAGGAAGGGATGAAAATGCAGCAAAAAGGTTGCAGAAAATCTTAGCTTGAGCCTTCTTTCACTAATTAAAAATTGTTGAATCCATTCAAAAAATCAGGAGATAAAAAATTTTTATGTAAAATTTCAGATAGTTAGGAATAAGGCAACAGCTAAATTTAAGAAATCTATTTTGTTTACTTCTAATTGCATTGGCGCAACAAAAAAGTTGCACATCTATCTATAAAGAGATTATTATTTTTGATATAAAGAAGAGAGCTGTTCTATTTTTCTCTTTGGCCTAAAACGGAAATAGGCAAATATTACAAGAAGATAGACAGTTATAAAAAGAAGGGGCAAAGAGATTCCACTAACCCCCTTTACAGTGCCAGGAAAAGAGATCACAAACACTGCGCCTGTCTCTTTTTTGAGGCGCACAACCGCAGGAATGTGATCCAGCCAGAACAGGGCAAAGAAAACCGGCATGAGATATGTAAGGCCATATCTTGCAAATCTCTGCGCAAGATACTCATTGAACCTTTCATCAAGTTCCTTGTCGCTTGCATCATACAAGACGGCCTGTTTCTTCCAGTCATCAAGTTCTTTGATCAGCTCTTGCGCCTGTTTCCTAGCCATAAAGGCCTGTTGAAATGCTGCTTCTTTTTCATCAACCCTTAGGAGTTTTCTAATAAGGATGGACACTCCTGCAGTCATAACAGCAATAAGAACCACCTGTAGCCATAAAGGGGCACCAAGGGCATCAAGAGGAGCAATAATGACAAGTTGCAATGCATTACCAATGGCTGAAAATAACGGTGTTAATACCACATACATCAGCCAGTCCAGAAAATCTCTTATAAATCCGGGCACAAAATCCATGGCCTAAGCATAAATCCTGTAGGACCTTTTTTCAATGAGCTAAAAAGATAAAAGAATCGGACTCATGAAAGTAATGGCTTTAGACAGACTTCTAGGATAGTTTTATCTACACCCATTTTTTAGGGCCTTAGGAGAAACTAAACATGAACAGCAATCTTATGAAAAACGCCTTGATCAACGCTATCTTGATCCAGTTTCTTATTGCGCCTTTTTTTATCACCACCTCTAACTGTTCAGCTCATGATCATAAAGCCCACTGTGTACTAAATAAAGAGAAAGAAGAGATAGTAGTTTCAGAAGATGGCACATATGTCGATCTGGACGAGGTATTTCTTACTGTTTTGGATGAAAAGGGCAAGAGACAGCAACAGGTACAAAATTTCTTTGTGAACAGGAACTATTCACATCTTGAGATAATAGAAATAGAACTCATTCATAAAAACGGGACCAGAAGTGTGATCGACTGGAAAAAACACTCCAAAGAGACAAACCCAGCCCAAGCCACCAGAATGAACATTTATGACCCGAATCAGAAGGTCATAAAGGTATTTCTGCCAGATCTTAACATTGGTGACACCATCCACTACAAAATAAAATTAGAAAACTTTAAGCCAGTTATCAAAGGCCATTTCTTTGGAAACGCCCTGCTGCAGCGTCCTTTTCCAGTAAAAGATGTACAGCTAAAGATTACCCTTCCTTCCAACAAAAGACTGTTCAGCCTCTTGAAGGATGATCATAGCAAAACCACAGTTACTTTCAGCCACTCTTCCAATGGAAAACTTACTACCTACAGATGGCGTTTTCAAAACATCCCTGAGATTGTACCTGAACCTTCCATGCCAGACCCTTCAAGGATAGCAATGAGGCTCTTATTCTCAACCATGAAGTCCTGGAAAGAGGTGTCAATATGGTATTACAACCTAGCAGAGCCAAAACTTAAGCCAACCGAGGCCATCAAGAAAAAAGTTGCACAACTCATAAAAGACAAAAAAACCCCCATGGAAAAGGCAAAGGCCCTCTTTTTGTTTGTTTCACGTAAGATTCGTTATATGGGCGTGATTGAAGAAGCTAAGAGACCCGGATTTGAACCGCATCAGGTAGGCCTGACCTTTGAAAGAAAATACGGTGTTTGCAGAGATAAGGCAGCACTCCTTGTATCCATGCTGAGGGTGGCGGGCTTTAAGGCAGCCCCTGTACTTATTAAGGCTGGAGGTAAACTGGACAAGGAGATCCCCGTTCCCTATTTCAATCATGCAATTTGTGCCATCCTGGGAACAGATGGAAAGCCAGAAACCTACATGGACCCCACATCTGAAACAAGCAACCAGTTCCTGCCGGATTATGAGCAGGATTCATCCTGTCTGCCAGCGACTAAAGAAGGTTCAAATCTTTTAACCACTCCTGTAAATCCGCCATCCAGAAACATGTTTGTCATGTCTATAGAAGATAAAATAGATGCTCAAGGAAACATTCAGGGAACTATAGATATTAGGACTACAAACTTCATTGATACTGCCTTTAGAGGTATACTAATGTCCAGAACAAAGGACCAACAACGAAGATTCCTTAAGCAGTTCCTTTTAAAAAGGCGCCCACACATTGAAATTGATACCATATCTTGGACAGATCCATCGGACACCACGACTCCCTTTTCCTTTCGATATTCCTTTAACATACCAAAAGGCCTTCAAAGGGGCTGTTTCTATCCGATAAGCCTCGCTAAAGAGCTTGGCCTCATTGACAATTGGATAATTGCAAAAGCATCCATGACAGAAAGACATTATCCTTTGAAACTTGGCTATGCCATAAAAAGTGTAATCAAGGAAAAAATCCATATGCCCCGGAACAGAAGGGTCTTTCTCCTACCACACCTAAAAAGCATCCTTACACCATATTTCTGTCTGGACAGCTCTTTTTCTGTGTCACATGGCACCATAGAGATAAAACGAATCTTTCTCAACAAGGCCCTTGAAATACCACCAGTAGCCTACAAAGGTCTCTTAGAAATCCAAAGCGAGCTGTTAAAAGACGAATTTCTGCCAATAGTGGTGCAGGAAGGAGGCGAATAGATGACAACAATCACTGCACCTGATGGGAAACACTCATGGCCTGTTCTGGTCTTTTCCTTTTTTGTAATGATAATCTTCCCGTCTGTTACCTTTCCCATGGGAGGTTCACCACCAAAGGAAACCCCAGATGCGATAATCCTGCTTTTGGAAAAGAACTATCAAGTTGATCAGGATGGCAATTACACCGTAAAGGTTCACATTAAAACTCGTATCATCACCTACCAAGGCAAAAAATCATGGGCCGACTTTAAAATCACCTACAACAGCAACTTTGAAAAAATCAAGGTTATTCAAGCTTGTACTGTTACTGCCCAAGGCCAAAAAATATCTGTAACACCCAGGGAAATTCATGACATCACAGATCCTTCAACCCAGTCCGCATCGCTTTTTTCCACATCAAGGCTGAAGGTGGTAAACTTCCCATCAGTGGAAGAGGGCTGCACTGTGGAGATGACTCTAGAAAAAAGTTCCAGGTTGGGACTTTGGGCGATTGAGCCATTTTCCCTCAAGGATCCGATAAGGCTAAAGCGTGTCAGGGTATCCATGCCTGCCACGATGGATCTAACATTCCATTTAAAAACCAAAGACATACTCCAGAGACAGGAAATCCTCGGGAGTGAAAAAATCTACACTTGGACCGGAAAAGACCGATGCAAAATCACCTTGGAACCAATGATGCCTCCTATTCAGAACAGGCCAGACACCTTGATATTTTCAACTCTCCATTCATGGCAGGATGTTTCTAAGCTGTTCAAACAACTCTTGCCAAAAAGCCGCGAGACACAAAACTCCATAACACAGGCTACTGATCTTCTTAAAAAGGAAAAACCCGAAGATATTTTTGTGGCCTTAAAAAAGAGGTTGGAAATCTATCCCATAGGCCTTTTCCGCTCAAACCTTAGCTTTTCTCCTCCTGGCAAAACTCTAGCAAGGGGGTACGGCACCCAACTGGACATGATTCTTCTCTTTAGATACCTGTTGAAACTAAAAAACATAGAAAACCATATTGTAGCAGTGAATTCTGCTGGTATCTGGCTAGAAGGACTCAAGGACTGCTACAACCCGTCTTTTTTCAACACCTTTTTGCTAAAAGTACGTGATAAATTCTATTCATTTGACATGAAATATGCCGGCCCAGGCATTACAGGCCTTGAAGGCTCTATAGGTCTTGATATAGATAGGGCTACCTTTGTCTCCATAAAAGATGCAGTAAAAAACAAGGCCAGCGAAGAATTTAATTTGGCATTTAACACCCCGTCCTCCTTCACATCCGACTATATAGGAAAATATATCGGCCTCAAAAGCGTATCCACCAAGGGAAACTTCAAGGATCTCACCCCTTCCGAATTCCAAGTCAAACAGTCCATCTACTATCACTCTCTGCATCCTGATGCAAAGCCTCTGGCTCCATTAAAGGTAACGGGAACAGACCTAGAATCCTTGGAGACAGACATCAGGGGAAGATACAAAGTTGAAAATTTTAAATTGGAAAACCATGGTATATTATTTTTCCCTGTCAGATCACCCGGAATATTAAATGCTTTTTTTGCTATGCTACCCGAGAGAAAAAACCCCATATTTATCAGGAGATCCCTTAAACAGAGTGTAAGCATCAAAGCTCTTATTCCTCCGGATGTCACTGTAGAACATCTTCCTCTAAATACATCCGGTTCAATAGGTCCCTTTTCCTGGGAAAGTGGATGCACCCTGAAAGGCAGAAATCTTCTATGTCAGAAAGCCGTATATGTCAAAAGAGGCTTTATCAAGGCAGGACCGGAATACCAGAAAGTTAGAAATATGGTTCAGGCTCTTATGGAGCCTTGGAACAACAGTGTTGTTTTTCAACAGACAGGGCCTTGACAGTTTGTGACAGGAGGTTGTCATGGATGCCATGGTACTTGAAAAACAGGGGGAGAAGTTAAAACACAAATCCATCTCTGCACCCCAGCCTGGGAAGGGGCAGATTCTTATAAAAATAGAAGCCTGTGGAGTATGCCGAACCGATCTGCACATTGTTGATGGAGAACTTCAGAAGCCAAAACTCCCCCTTATTCCAGGACATGAAATAGTAGGAAGGGTAGAGGCCCTTGGGCCTGGCACAGACCGGTTTCAGATAGGCACACGCGTAGGAGTACCCTGGCTTGGCTGGACCTGTAGGACGTGCAGATATTGCAAAAAAGGGCTTGAAAACCTGTGTGACAGGGCCCTCTTTACTGGCTACACCCTTGATGGCGGATATGCCCAGTACTGCAGCGCCTTTGAAGACTACGTACTGGAAATACCAGAAAGATATTCTAGCCAAAGGGCAGCACCCCTTTTATGTGCAGGGCTTATTGGTTACCGTTCCTATGTCATGGCAGGGAACATCCAAAAAATAGGGCTCTATGGCTTTGGAGCCTCAGCCCACATAATCTGCCAGATTGCAACTTTCCAGGGGAAACAGGTCTATGCCTTTACAAGGGATGGAGACAGCGAAAAACAAAACTTTGCAAGAAAACTTGGAGCCGTATGGGCAGGAGGATCAAGCACACTTCCTCCAGAGCCACTTGATGCAGCCATCATATTCGCACCGGTGGGGCAATTGGTTGTCCAGGCACTGAAGGCTGTTGACAAGGCAGGCAAAGTAGTATGTGCTGGTATTTACATGAGCGATATACCCACATTACCCTATTCGCTTTTATGGCAGGAAAGACACCTGAAATCTGTGGCAAAC
Source organism: Deltaproteobacteria bacterium (assembly GCA_027067775.1). Taxonomy (GTDB): domain Bacteria; phylum Desulfobacterota; class Dissulfuribacteria; order Dissulfuribacterales; family QOAL01; genus JAADCZ01. The sequence continues at coordinate 25,915 of JAMOVK010000058.1, read as the reverse complement.
CTTACAAGAAAAGACGGTAGGGAATTTATGAAACTTGCCTCCCGAATACCTCTGGAACTTCACACAACCCCTTTCAGACTCAAAGATGCCAACAAGGCCCTTGATGCCATCAGAACCGGCAGAATAAAGGGGGCTGCAGTTTTGATTCCGTGGGAGTAAGCGTGCTATGGATCTTACAACCATGATCGAAAGGATAAATTCATTTGTCTGGGGACCATACATGCTTGTTTTCCTGGTGGGAACAGGTGTATATCTCACCATTCGCCTTGAATTTATCCAGTTTTCCAAACTCGTACCCGCTCTAAAACTTCTGTTAAGGGGCAGAAAAGGCCAAGGTCAGGGTGACATAACTCCGCTTCAGGCACTTACAACCGCCCTGTCTGCCACCATAGGCACGGGAAACATTGCAGGAGTTGCAACAGCCATATTCCTTGGAGGCCCGGGGGCCATCTTTTGGATGTGGATATGTGCCGTGTTTGGTATGGCCACAAAGTTTGCAGAAGCAGTCCTTGCAGTCAAATACCGCAGGATCCTGCCTGATGGAACCATGCAAGGTGGCCCCATGTTATACATAGCAGATGGACTTGGCCTCAAGTGGCTTGGCTGGATCTTTGCCCTAATGGGATCTGTTGCGGCCTTTGGAATTGGCAGCATGGTCCAGTCTAATTCCGTCGCGGTAGTGGTAAAGGATCATTGGGCAATACCACAGATGGTTACCGGGCTCGTTCTGGCGGTACTTACAGGTGTGGTAATCATAGGCGGGATAAAACGCATTGGCAAAGTAACAGAGAAACTCGTTCCTTTCATGGGAATCTTCTACGTAGCAGGTGCCCTTACCATACTGGCAACAAACATATCTGTAATACCAGAGGCATTTTTCCTCATACTCAAACACGCATTTCATCCTGCAGCCGGCATAGGCGGCTTTGCCGGAGCAGGCGTTGCCCAGGCAATCCGCTATGGAGTGGCAAGGGGTGTCTTTTCAAACGAAGCAGGGCTTGGCAGCGCACCAATTGCTCATGCCGCTGCCAAAACAGACGACCCTGTACGCCAGGGGCTGATTGCCATGACAGGTGTGTTTTTTGACACAATAATTATCTGTACCATGACCGCCCTTGTCATTTTGACAACAGGAGCCTGGAAAAGTGGAATGACCACCAGTTCCCTTACCTACAGTGCATTTGAAACCGGGCTACCAGGCGTTGGCGGGATAATTGTTACTGTAGGCCTTGCAATATTTGCCTATTCAACCATGATAGGTTGGGCATATTATGGAGAAGAGTGTATCGAGTATATCTTGGGCATCAAGGCAAGAATGCCTTACCGATTTGTATTTTGTGGTGTCATTGCCATTGGCGCCTTCCAAAAGGTGGACCTGGTATGGAATCTTTCAGACACCATGAACGGTGCAATGGCTATCCCAAACCTGATTGGACTCATTGGACTTAGCGGGGTCTTGGTAAAAGAGACAAAAAAGAGAATTGAAAAGGCCCTATTGAAATGAGGGGCCCCTTGTCTTTAAATACAAGGAGCCCTGCTAGTTTATAACTTATCCAAGAATTGCCTTCAGGTCTTCATCAGGTGTCTTTATAGGCATGATATTGTAATTTTCCACCAAAACGTTCAACACATTCGGTGTAACAAATGCAGGCAGACTTGGTCCAAGCCTGATATCTTTTATGCCAAGGGCAAAAAGGGTCAAAAGAATGGCCACGGCCTTTTGCTCATACCATGAAAGTATCATAGAAAGAGGAAGATCATTTACTCCGCAACCAAAGGCGTCTGCCAAGGCAGAGGCTATCTGAATAGCAGAGTAGGCATCGTTACACTGACCAATGTCCAGAAGCCTGGGGATGCCTTCTATGTCTCCAAGCTTCTTGTCAAAGAAACGAAACTTGCCGCAGGCCAGGGTGAGTACGATACAGTCCTGGGGAACCTTTTCTACAAACTCCGTGTAGTAGTTTCTGCCAGGTTTGGCTCCATCACAACCTGCCACAAGGAAAAAGTGCCTGATCTTGCCCTCTTTCACACCTGCAATAACCTTATCCGCAACAGACAAGATGGCATTTCTGGCAAAGCCAACCATGACGCTTCCATTGTCCGTATCTTCTTGGAAACCTGGGGTCTCAAGGGCCTTATCAATCACAGGAGTAAAATCCTTGTCTGCAATGTGCTTAACCCCAGGCCAGCCAACAAGACCAGTAGTAAAAATTCTGTCAAAGTAAGACTCCCTGGGCTTTTGGATACAGTTTGTAGTCATCACAATGGGGCCAGGAAACGCCTCGAACTCCTTTGCCTGATTCTGCCAGGCAGTTCCGTAGTGGCCATAGAAGTGGGGATACTTTTTAAGCTCCGGATAGCCGTGACACGGAAGCATTTCTCCATGGGTGTAGACATTTATGCCCTTGCCTTCTGTCTGTTTTAGTATAAGTTCCAGGTCCCTGAGATCGTGTCCGGAAACCAAGATTGCCTTTCCCTTCTTTGCCCCAAGGGGTACCTCGGTTGGCACTGGATGTCCGTATGTCTCCGTATTGGCCGCATCAAGAAGCTCCATGGCCTTGAGGTTGGCCTGACCTGTCTTAAGAGCAAGCCCTACCCACTCGTTGAGATCCATATCCTTGTTAAGGGTTGCTGCAAATATCTCATGGATCATCCTGTAATGGTCCCTGTCTTCTTTGCCAAGGATGTGGGCATGATCCGTATAGGCACACACTCCCTTCAGGCCATATACTATGGTTTCGCGAAGGGAACGTTTGTCCTCATCCAGGTCCCCGTTTGAAAGTACACCGTGCATTTCGCCCTGGCGCACCATCTCTTCCTTGTTGTTTCCAAGCTCAAAGGTGGCAGGACCTTCGGGAAAATCCGTATTTCCACCAGCTGCCTTTATCTTATCCTTGAGCTGATCGCGCAGGCTTACACACTGTCTGAGCATCTGCACGAAACGATCTGGATCAAAATCCACGTTGGTAAGGGTGGAAAAAACGGCCTCGCTGGTAAATACGTTCACTTCCTTATCGTCTACGTTTACCTTATGGCCTTCCACAGCAACCTGTGATAGCCCCTTAATGGCATATATCAAAAGATCCTGGAGGGCTGCCACATCTGGCTGCTTGCCACAAACACCTATCTTTGTGCAACCCTTTCCCTTTGCAGTCTGTTCACATTGATAACAAAACATACTTTCACCTCTTTTTCTTATATTTTCCCCTGGCTGGAGAGATTTAGTTCCTTTTTTAAAACTCCCAGACCTGTCTTTGCCAGTAAGGCACCAAGTCTTTCGCCATTTTTGCAGTTGGCCTTGTAAAAAAGAGTTATTTTCCTTATAAGCTCTAGGGCCTCCTGTGGAGCAAAGACACCTGGCAGTTCAAAGCCTAGCTGGGGATGCCTGCCAAGCTTTCCGCCCACAAGCACGCGAAAACCTTCCTTTTTCATGGTTATGGTGCCTGTTGGACAGTCTTTGATGCAGTGCCCACAATAAAGGCACTTATTCTTATCTATTGTTATAAAATCTTCTCCAAGCTCGATTGCCTCTTCCTGGCATGCCTTTTGACACAGAGTGCATCCAGTGCACTTTTTATCGGCGATCACCGGACAAACAGCACCGATAAGCCCTATGTCTACAATCTGGGGCCTGGAACAGCTGTTTGGACAAAAGGAAATGGATACACGAAATTCATTATGCACCTTTAAAGGATGACAGAGCCTTTCTTGCAAGAACTCCTTCATGCGCTGGGCTTGCAGGAAGGAATCTATTTCATCTGCAATGGACGTGTCGGACAGGGTCCTGTTTGTACAGCCTTGAGCACCAAGGCACGTTTCAACTGCGTAACCCTTTAATTCCCGGTCCATAGACTTCATGAATCTCTGCCTGCATGCATCGATGTGTTCGTTAGTAATGGCAGAAACGCCTTGTTCCTGGGCATAGGCCTCTACCCTCTTTTTCACCATCTTTCTGATAAAAAAAGGTACCCTTTGGATGGTCTTTTCTGCCTCTTTGCTCCACTTCATAACAGCACCCCTGGCAATTCAAAAAATGATAAACTAGATATTTTTTATACACTTTGACCTAGGTCAAAACCTAAAGATTTTTTTGATAAATTTTATCATACTAAATTTTCAGGCCTGCAGAATGTTCTTTTTGAAAAGGCCATTTGTTTAAAAGTGGAAATTAAAAAGGATCAGGCACTTACTAAAGAACAGACGCAATAGGATGCAATGCCGAGCTCCTGCCCGGCAAAGCCAAGCCCTTCCGTGGTGGTTGCCTTTATATTAACCCTGTTTTTGTCAACCTGGACACAGGAGCTGATATTCTCCCTCATTAAAGGAATAAAGGGGGCCAGTTTTGGTTTTTGGGCGACAATGGTAGCATCTATGTTGTTTACAGCCAAACCCTCTCCGGAAATCTTTTGCACCACCTCTTTAAGAAGAAATATGGATGAAACACCCTTAAATCTGTGGTCTGTATCTGGAAAATGGATCCCTATATCACCAAGGCCAGCAGCTCCAAGGAGCGCATCGCATATGGAATGGAGAAGAACATCCGCATCCGAATGGCCAAGAAGCCCAAGATGATATTCTATCCCTACTCCTCCAAGAACAAGAGGCCGTTCAGGGACCAAACGGTGCACATCGTACCCAAATCCAAAGCGCACATCCATGGCTGTCATTTCTTCTGGGCATCAAGATAACTTACAAGGGCACGGGCCATCTTGAGATCCGCCTCAGTGGTTATCTTAAAATTTATGGAGTTACTCAGATGCACCACAACGTTTATACCCAAATATTCAAGAAGGCTTGCCTCGTCGGTTCCAACAAACCCGCCTGCCATGGCCTTTTCATAGGCCTTTGACAGGTCTTCTTTGCGACATGCCTGGGGAGTTAAAGCTGCCACCAGTTTGGAACGGTCCAGAGTGCGAGTGACAATGCCATCCTGTACCTCCTTGATGGTATCGTCTACCTTTTTGGCAACAATGGCTGCACCAAGCTCCTTTGCCATCAAGCATATGGCGTCTATTTCATCGGATGTAATAAAGGGTCTTGCAGCATCATGGACCGCAACTAGCTCCATGTCTTTGGCTGAGGCCGCAAGTCCATTCCTGACAGACTCCTGCCTTGTGCCACCACCAGCCACAACCTTAAAGGGTTTTGAATGGCAGTAGGTTTCAACATAACCCTTTGCCCTGTCAAGGTGTTCAAGAGGAGCCACCACCACTATCTCACCAATTTCAGAGGCCTGCGAGAACGCCTCAACGCTCCATGCAATTATGGGCTTTCCGCCAAGCTCCAAAAACTGCTTGGGCTCCTGATAGCCGAGCCTGGTTCCAGCCCCTCCCGCTGCGATTATTGCCGAAACAGCCATTACATACCTACCCTTTGAATATCTTACCAGGATTAAATATCCCCTTAGGATCAAACACCTTTTTAAGCGCCTGTTCAAGCGCCAAAAGCCTGTCTGTCAATTCGATATCAATATAGTCCTTTTTAGCAAGTCCGATACCGTGTTCTCCTGAAATAGTCCCACCGAGTTCCACTGCCTTTTTCATTATGTTTCCAACAAGACTGGCTAATTCGTCCTTTTCAAGCTCCATACGGTTAAAAAGCAGATTAACATGAAGGTTGCCGTCACCAATGTGGCCAAAGCAAAAGATGCGAACTGGCCGACCCATCTCTAGGCTATAAAGATATTCTAGCATCTCTTTGATAGCCCGCCTAGGAACACAGACATCTTCACTAACTTTTGAATCAAAACCAAGCCCTTTAAGGGCTGGAGAAAGCCCTCTTCTGACCTTCCATATCTCCTGTCTTTGTTCCTGGCTCTTGGGCTCGAAAATGGACAAGGCCCCTGCATCTTGCAGACATCTTTTTGCCATCTGTAGCTGTTGGCGCACAGAAAGCTCGTCTCCATCCATTTCCACAAGCAAAAAGGCCTTGCTTTCAGCATCTATTTTCATTGGCATGGAGGCTGAAACAGCCCCTAGACACTTTTCATCAAGAAATTCTGCACACCTTGGAAGATAGCCAGAGGAAAAGAGAAGGCTTACCGACTCCACACATGACTCTACAGAAGGAAAAAGGCCTGCCAAGGTTCCGACAGCCTGGGGCCTTGGGACAAGTCTCAGAACCACCTCTACCACAACACCCAGAGTCCCCTCGGAGCCAACAAACAGTCTGGTGATGTCATAGCCTACCACTCCCTTAGCTGTTCCCGCACCGGTCTCGATCACACTTCCATCTGCAAGGACTACCTTGAGACTGCGGACATAATCCCTGGTTACCCCATACTTGACAGCCCTTGGGCCACCTGCACCTGTGGCTACATTTCCGCCGATGGTACAAAAGGCAAGACTTGCCGGATCTGGTGGATAGAAAAGCCCCTGTTTCTCCACCTCTTTCTGCAAATATCCTGTTACCACCCCGGGCTGTACTGTAGCTGTAAGCTCGACCGGATCTATCTTGATTATCCGGTTCATCCTTGAAAAACAGATGACCACTCCGCCCTCTTCAGGCACGGTAGCCCCGGTAGTTGCACTTCCGGCACCTCTTGGAGTAACTGGCACACCAAGATCATTGCAAAGGGCCACCACCTTGCTAACCTGTTCTATGGTTTCAGGCAAGACGACAAAGGAAGGGAACCTTTCATAGCCACTCGAATCAAAGCCGTAGCAGATTACATCTGCCTTTTCAGTTAAGAGGCCAGAGGGGCCAAGAATCTTCTGAAGGTCCCTTTTAAGAGGATTTTTCCTGAAAAAGCCCATGGGGCCTTAACGCCACTTGTGTTTTTCCACCTGATTTGTCAGATATTTCATCTGGCTTCTGAACTTGGAAGATGTCTTGATCATTTTGTCTATCTTCCTGATGGAATGAAGAACTGTCGCATGGTCCCTGTTAAACTGTCTACCGATATATTGAAGGGATGAATCAGTGTACTTCCTTGCAAAGTACATGGCTATCTGCCTTGGAAGGGCTATCTCTCTCTTGCGGGATTTCGACTTGATCTGTTCAGGCCTTAAACTGAAATGACAGCATATGAGATCGGTTATCTTCGAAACGGTCAGGGTATCTGGCTCTCCGACTATCTCATGAATTATTTCTCTGGCAAGGGCTAGATCTATAGACTTCTTTAAAAGGGAAGATTTGGTAATAAGGCCTATTACAGCGCTTTCTATCTTCCTGATGTCTCCCTTTAGATGATGAGCCAGGTATTCAACAGTCTCTTTGCTGATTTCAACACCCTGGCTTCTTGCCTTTCTTGCAACTATCTTCTTGCGTGTTTCAAAGTCTGGTGGATTTATGGAAGTAATAATACCGCTTGCCAGACGGGAGCGCAGAACATCGCTAAGCTTTGGGATAGCCCTTGGCAACTGGTTACCTGTAAAGATAACAATTTTTCCTCTATCAATAAGGGGATCAAGGGCAAGTGCCAACTCACTCTGTGTCCTCTCCCTTCCAGAAAGACAGTGGACCTGTTCAATAAGCAGGCAATCGCACTGGCTATAAAAGCGCTTCTTCAAAGCATCGAGCGAATTGGTTTTAATAGCTGAAACCACCTGCTGAGTAAAATCGTTTGCCGTCAGGTAGCACAGCCTTGCCTCTGGAAGCCTTTCCAGTATCTTGTGGCCCACAGCCTGGGTCAGATGACTCTTTCCAAGACCTGATGAGGCATGAAGAAAGATTGTGCGCGCAGAAAAAGAGCCTCCATTGGCAGCCTCCCAACACGCAGCATGGGCATACTGATTACACTCCCCGACAACAAACTCGTCAAAGGTAAATCTTTCGCACAGGTTCGGACGGGGAATCTCTGTTGGGGAAAACTTAGGCAGATGAAGCTGGCGCCTTGCAGACTCCTTGATCTTCTCTACCGCCTCCAGCCTTATCTTTACATCCATTCCAAGATCTAAAAGATCTTCCTTAATATAAGGAAAATAGTGCTCCTGAACCCATGATGCAAAAAACTGATTAGGACACTTGAGAATCAGGGTATTTCCTTCCGCCCTGTCAAATTTTAAAGGCTCGATCCAGAGTCTGTAGCTTCCTTCAGACACCTTCTGGCGCAGCCTATCCTTTATCTCCTCCCACAACTCCCTCATGACCTACACTCCAATCGAAGATTTAAAGACAGTAAAGAAAAATTCATAAGGCTGACAAGGCCCTCTTTTGCAAACAAAAAAACAATTAGAAAGATTTCTTTTTGAGCTCGTGCTGAAAATTTGTCACCCAAGGAATATGGCCCATTTTTTAATTTGCTAAGCCTTGGCTGTCAAAGCAGATTATTATGAAATATGTCAAAGAAGACAGATGTTTTTCAACAACGCCATATCCTCTCAAAATTTCGTAAAATTTAGCCAATACAAATCTAACATACCGTGAATCCTTGAAAATTTTTGGACAAAAATTTATCAGTTTTTACAGCAGGTTATAACCTTGAACGACTTTTTCAACAATTACCGATAGAACTCGAAATCTCTTAAAAACTCCTAAATTCTTCCATTTTCATTTTTAGAAAAAACCTTTGAATTAAAAAAGCCATACAAAAAAACGAAATTTTCCCTATCTCTTCCCAAGCAGGACCTGGACTCTTTTTAGACGTCCGTCCCTGTAAAAAGAAAGCAGGACCTTGTTCCCAGGTCCTTTTTGATTCAACACTTCAACAAGTTTTTGATCAGAATCGATGGGTATCCTGTCTACTGCAACTATCAGGTCGCCTCCCATGGGATAGAGCCTGTTTCCAAGACGAAGATTCCTGGAACAGCCACGCAGTCCTGCCATACTGGCAGGACTGCCAGGAGACACCTTGACTATCAACGCACCCTTATCAGAAGGCAGATTGAGAAGCTTTGCAAGGGGTTTGTTTACACTGACTACTTCTGCCCCAAGATAGGCCCTAGTCACAGAGCCTTTTTCTACTATGCTATTTGCAACCCATCTAACCAAAGAAACGGGAAGAAGATATCCTACATTGGGCGGAGGCTGTTCAGCAACAGTGATAGCCATACCTATAAATTTTCCACCCCTGTCAAAGGCTGGTGCCCCATCAAGCCCCCTATGTATAAAAATGGAAGTCTGCACCACTTTTTCAATTCCTTTGCTCTTAAGACCAACAACGGTTACAGGAGCGGAAACAACACCTGGAACCACTGTTCGAGAACCGTCTGGATTTATTCCTACAGTATAAATATGTTCACCAAAACCAAGCTGTCTTTCTGACATATCCACTGGTTTGAGACCAGAAAGCACCTTTTCTGGCCCCTTTATCTGCAAGACACCAATACCTGTAACAGGGTCACTTCCAATCAACACTGCTGGCCAGTATCCCTTTGACTCTATGGAGCATTCAAGAGAATGGGGATCGGAAATGGAAGATAACTGGATCAAAACATGGCCTGCCCTATCCAAGACAAACCCTGGCCCAATACCTTTGTGAACTACAGGATGCATGAGATCGTCTGGCTGAAGGACGATGCTAGAGACAAAAACCACACTTTTTTTAACGGCTGAAAGACTTGCTCCTCTGCAAATACTACAGCCTGAAATCAGAATTATTACAAAAACAACAGTGAAGGCCTTGAAAAACTCCTTATTCATAAAAAACTCCTTATGCCAAAAGCAGTACAGTTGCCACTACTGCAGCTAGCACGAGTCTGTAAATCACAAAGGGTGTGAAGGTATGCCTTTTGAGATAATTCATCAAAAAGGCTATGACAAAGTAACCTGATACAGCCGATGCCAAAAAACCAAAAAAATAGCTTGAATCTAATGAAGAAAGACCATGCCGCAGAAGTTTGACCATTTCATAGAACCCTGCCCCGGCTATTATCGGTGCAGAAAGCAAGAAGGAAAATCGGGCAGCAGCCTCTCTCTTAAAACCCAGAAGAAGTCCACAGGTCATAGTTATGCCACTTCTCGACACACCTGGAACTATAGCCAATGCCTGAGACAGCCCCACCAAGATGGCCTGGGTAAGGCCAAGTGCCTTTATGTCCAACTCATGCCTTGCAAGTCTGTCTGCAACAAATAGGACTATAGCGACCCCAGACAGGGTACATACAACCACCCAAGGAGAACGGAAATAGGTGGCTGCCGCGTGTTCAAGCAGAAAACCTGTTACCGCCCCAGGAACCGTACCGACTACAAGCAGCCAGAAAAGCCGCCTTGCTTCAGTGTTTTTTCCTCTATTAAAAAGCGACGCGGCCATTGAAAGCCAGTCTTTGTAAAAATAGGCAATTACCGCAACCAAAGTTCCCATATGGAGAACAACATCAAAGGCCAGACCAGCTTCTTCAAGATGGAGAAAATACTCTGCCAGGACCAAATGGCCGGAACTCGATACAGGAAGAAACTCTGTGATTCCTTGCAAGACCCCGAGGAAAACTGCATCCAATACATTCATTACTATTTTTTATGCTCCCCCTAGACAGCGGTATATTAAGGTATAGAATCACTGAAAAGCTGCAGTAGGAGGATGATAATTCACTAACCTTTATGGCACAATCAAATTTCTGGAAAGAATCAGGAATCGGCCAACTCTTTATGACCGGGATTCCAGGCACCAGGCTCGACAATGACACCGTGACCCTTATTAGAGACTATGGCATTTCAAAATTTATCCTGTTTTCCAAGAATGCCCGAAAAGGGCCTAAGGCCCTTAAAAATCTCTGTAATGATATAAAAACGGCATGTCTTGATCATGGCCTCAAGCCGGTTCTTGCAGTTGATCAGGAAGGAGGGCCTGTTCGCAGACTTAAACCACCAGATTTTTCTGACATGCCCTCACAGAATGATATTAGAAAGGATAAAGAACCTGAAAGGGCCATGATTGCCCTTGCCAGTACAACGGTGAGTCTACTGAGAACCTTTTCAATAGATATAAACCTTGCCCCTGTATTAGATCTTTGCCTGCATGCAGAAGAAAATGTACTAAAGGGAAGATGTTTTGGTACAGAACCAGAAAAGGTTGCAAGACTTGGCGCAATCTATATCGATTACCTTGAAAAATACTGCATAAGGACTACGGCAAAACACTTTCCAGGAATTGGCAGGGTGGAACTTGACCCTCATCATCAACTCCCTACAGTTACCGCAGATAAAGATACCATACTGCTTGAGGCCTTGCCTTTTAAAGCAGCTACTGAGGCGGGAGTCAGCTGCATCATGACTTCTCACGTAATATTTCAGGCCCTTGATCCCGAAAAACCGGCCACTTTCTCATATCATATTGCCACAGAACTTTTGAGGAACGAATTTGGCTTCTCTGGAGTTCTAATGACTGACGACCTGGAGATGAAAGGGGCCTTGACAGAGGTAGACATTGCCCAAGCAGCCCTTTTTTCCCTCATGTCAGGCCATGATCTACTTCTCGTGTGCAACAATCTTATGAACCTGAATCATGCCCTTTTAGGATTAAAAGAAGCATGGCAAATGGGCGCCTTGCCAGCCCAACGGGTTGACGAGGCCTGTGAAAGACTGTCCAGACTTTAAATCCAGATAACTATGCCGACTGGGAACCTAGATCACGCCGAGATATTGGCCTATCTTCAGGTCTTCTCCCAAGATGTGGTCCATAAGCCAGTGCTGCAGAAAACCAACAAGCTCTGGAACAGACCAGGCGCGCCCATGCTTTAAATCCAAAAGAATGGTTGCCACCTCGTGAACAAGATTCTTGTGAAGCTTCCTGTGACGCTGAAGTTCAGGAAAGCCTATCTTCTCCATGACCTCTTCTTCACTTTTAAAGTGAAACTTTACATAGTCAACAAGATTTCTAAGTACCAAGGCCAAAACCTTGTCCTTTTTGTCCGAATACATAGAAGACTCGAGCTTGTTCAGCATCTCCACAAGGATCTTGTGTTCTTCATCTATTTTCTTTATTCCTGTTGAAAAAGAACTTTGCCACTTCATTGCACATCTCCCACAAAAAAGCCCGCCTTGCCATTTTGTCTTGGCAAAAGGCGGGCGGTCTTGGCCATAGTTTATAAAAGATCCCTTTTTTCTTTTATCGTCTCAAATCTTGTGTAAGTTTAATCTTATGATTGGAGAATCATTACCTGGTCGGACAAAAGGTTAAATTTTAAAAAGCGGGATGTTTTTGTGGTGCGGGAAATCCTAGTCTCTGAAGGGCTTGTGTTCGAGATGGTGCCCGGGGCGAGAGTCGAACTCGCACGGAGCAAAGCTCCAAGGGATTTTAAGTCCCTTGTGTCTACCAATTCCACCACCCGGGCCTGGACTAGAACTTATCCACGGACATTGAAAAAGTCAATTATGACAAGCTATCAATGCCAATATAAAACCAGCTACATACAAGAGTAAGACGATGCGAATGATGCAGCAACACTGTAGAATTGGCTTGATATGTCCTGCATAATCCGGTTACCCTTGAGGCCGTGCTTAACAGTGGACAGAAATAACGCAGTGCAGTCTTATATATTTTTACAGGAGTTGTCATGATTAGGTACGTCTCTTTCACCCTTGTATCCATTTTATTTCTAATTTCTCTGTTTTGGCCAGTAGATGGCTGGTCAACAGAAAAAAGCCCTGTTTATGCCACCTTTGAAAATCTCGTACTTCCATTAGAGAACGCCCCCGGAGGCAAAGTTACACTGGAAAAGGGATATTTTGTTCAAAAGAGTCATCTTCATGGTGGATCATCGAGATTTCAGGCCCGAATAGAGAAGGTTACCACCTCCTCCTGGAAGGGAACGAAGGTGGCTGCTCTTGTCTTGGCATATGAAACAGGAGGAAGCGGCACTTTCAGAACGCTTTTCTTCCTGTCATGCAAAAACGACAGATGGCTGCCAAAGGCACAGGCTCAGCTTGGAGACAGAATTAAAATACACTATCTTTCGCTTTACAGACATGGACTTGTGTTTGTGGGTATGTTGGAACATGGGAAAAACGATGCCATGTGCTGTCCTAACAAAAGGACTCTTAAAGTCTATGAAATTTCAGGCAACATTCTTAGGCCATCTGGCACATACAAGGTTGACATTTTCCCGGATGAGATCAGATGTGATCCGACCCTTTTGGACAGGGATGCCACACTTGAACTGATCCCTCAGGTATCGTTCTCTCCCCACAATCAAGGCCATGCGTGGGCCATCCCTACCCATATTGGCCTTGTGACCAGGAAAAACAAGATCTTGATGCGTGTGATAAATATTCAGCACTATATAGATCTTTGGTTCAAGGAACATGATCCCACAATAAACATAGCCGTAAGACGTCTGAAAATGGCATTAAAAAGACAGGTGTCTTCCCTTTCTGCCCCTTTTGACATCTTGCCGCCAAGACCTGGAATCAATGACTTTGCCATTTTTATCTCCAAAATTCCCTTCAAAAACGGCACGGGCATTGGCTTTATTGGCAGGGTAGTTAAGGATCTTGTTTGTATTGACAAATCCCAGTTAAGATTCTTTTACATGGGCCTTGATGAAGGTCAAAGATATCTTGTCACTCTTTCCCTGAAGGTATTGCTAAATAAGGATGTGCCATCGACACTTTGGATGTGCCAGGCAGGTGTTGAAGGGCTTAGAAAACAGATAGACCGGATCGAAAAAACATTTAAACAAATGGGCATAGATAGAGTATGGCCTGCCTATAGACATATCCTGAGGTTTATATCCACAGTAGAAATCAAGGTATAATGCCATTAAAAAACAAAGGGGCAGGAGGTTAGCCTGCCCCTTCTTTTTTATTTTATTTTTTATTTTATTTAGCAGCCCTCGACCTTTGGGGTCTTTTTCTTGAGTATCATCTTGGCCGCTGCATCCTTTGAGGGTTTTAACACATCTTTTGTCTCAATAACCATTACGGGTCCTTTGTCACCCAGCTTCCACAGCACCACCGTGCCTTCCCCTTTTATCTTTTCAATATCTTCCTTGGACAAATCATTTTCTGCTGTCATCAATAGCTGTCCGGTTGTCTTTCCTGCTCCTTTGAATTTGACTATTATCTTCTGGTCCTTCTGGGGCATAACAGAAGCATCCTTTGACTGGACAACCACCACAGACTTCAACTTTTTGTCCACATCCTTGGGGCAAACACACTCTTTATTTAAGAGCTTGCCTGTTACCTGACAAAATGAGGCATCTTCATACACTGCATTCACTACACCTTTTATCTTTTCTGAAGAATGGGCAGTTGCTGAAAAAGCCAACAGACAGGCGGCAACTATCAAAATTGCCCACGCATTTCTTATTTTGGTCATTACTCGTCACCCCCTTGTCTACTATGACATCCCTTGCAGGAGACAGGGCCTGTGGCCTTGCCTTGTTTCTTCAGTTCTTTGTGACACTTGAGGCACGTTGAGTGAAAATAGTCCTTTAACTTTGCTGGTCCCCCTGCTTCCTTAAGTTCCACCTCCATCCTTTTACATTTATCTGACTTAAGGATATCATCCTCACTCTTCGCACCCTTGTGGCAAGTGGCACACACGAAACCCTTTGTCTCCTGCTTCAACATTTTTATATGGGATGCATGACTAAAGTGTTTTACGCTCTTTTTATCCTTTTTTAAGCCCTCAAGATCTGGACATGCTTCCTGGGTATTGATATCGATAAATTCGGGTACTTGCTCCTTGACTTTTACTACGTCTTTTTTTACCTCTTCCTTTACCTCTTCTGTTTTTCCTGTTACCTCTTCTGTTTTCTTTTCGATCTTATCCTGAGTCTCTGATACTGGCTTGACAACTGCCTCTTTAGCCTTTTCCTTCGCGCTTTCCACCGCTTTGACTACAGTTTTTTCAGCACCGCTTTTGGCCTCGCTAACGGTATCGGTAACTGACTTTTTGGCCTCTGCCTTTACTGCATCTGCGTATGACGAAGCTCCACTATTGTTTGGCAGACCAGATACAAGGAACAGGCAGGCTGCCCCCATGACCATACCTTTAAAACCAACTCTCACTACCTTTTGTCCAAATCTCTTTTTTCCTTTCAGTCTCATCTAACATCTACCTCCTTGTTTTCTTAGTTCTTAAAAAATATAAAAAGTAGGATTTGCTTTCTTTTCTACTGAGAATATGAAAAGCTGGTTGCCAAAACAATGGACATCGGGTTATATGCCACCAGACATCTGTATGATTCGGATCGACGTAGAATGATTTTTATGTAATTTCAACAAAATAGAAAAAGTAGACACGACTATACATGTATTCGTCTCTACCCCAGACCGTCAGGCTGGATAGCAAAAAAATTAAAAAGATCAGGGAAGAGCGAGGTCTTACCCAGCTCTATGTTGCCACTGTCGTTGGGGTTACCATCGACACCATTTCCAGGTGGGAGAATAAAAGATATCCCAGTGTAAAGCGGGAAAATGCTGAAAAGTTGGCCCAAACTTTAGAGGTCGATGTAGAGGAAATCCTTGAAAAGCTGCCACAAGAGGATACCGATGAAAACGGTGAAGCTCTAGAGCAACAGGAACAAGACAGTTCAAGGACAGCTCAGTCTTTTCCAAACAATCAGCACAAGAAAAGGGTTGCTTTTTTTGTTACGGCAATAGCTGCCTTTTTTGCCATGGCGGGAATGATGGCAGGATATCTTGTTTTCAGACCATCAAGCCTTTCTCTAGACATCGACGCTCTTCGCTGTCTGCCTGCACATAGTGCTCCAGGGGCCTTGTTTCCTGTACTTATTAAAATAGACATAGATCCTAAGGCAAAAAGGACGGTACTTATTAAAGAGGATATTCCCCGAATCCTTAAAATCTTAAAGGCGGTTCCTAAATATACATCTCTTGAAAAGGGACTGTTGAAATGGATTTATCAGGGGGAAACCTCAAACCTGCGTTTTGTTTATGTGGCAAACATGCCCTCATCAATAAAAGAAAACAAAAGATTGCGCTTTAAGGGAACAGTCACCATAAAAACAGATCAGACGGTCAGTGTTGGCATTGGCGGCAACAACCGGATTGTCTCGGCTCCATTTCATTGGGCAGACAAAAACATGGACAATCGAATAGATGACGAGGAAATACTTGATGCCTATGAACTTCTTTCTGGAACGTCAGGGATGAACAAACTGTTGAAGGAGGTTGAAACCCTCTGGGCAGCTGATATGTATCAATGGGATCAAAAAATAAGAAAATATGTACCTGTTAAAAATAATTAAAATCAAAGATGGAGGGAAAATCTGGTGTCAAACTGCATAGTCTGGACCCTATGGTCTTTTCTTTTAACCTTGCTGGTTTTGGTTTCGCCAGGTCTTGCGGAAGTGACTGGAACCATTGAACAAAAAGACCCTAAAACTCTTTGCCTGGACATAAAGATAACCAAACCCGCACCGTCAACCGCCATAATCACTATGGATGTGCCTACAGACGTTACAGTCAACAAGTCAGAACCTAACTACTCGAGGGTTTCTAAGGAAAAAGGCCAGATACAGTGGTTGTTAAAGGACATCAAACCTGGCACGACCAAAATTGTGGTCAGTTTTGACAAAGACATAGACCTTCAAAAACTCAGGGTCATTATAAGATACAAGGACGCCTCTGGGAACACCATCGAGTCAGAGATAAAAAAGAAATAGAAACGGGAGCAGATCATGGAAGAGTTGAACGTAGCTACTGGCACCAGTGATGTTGTATGGCATCTCGAGGACCTCTATTCTAGCCCAGATGATCCCAAAATCCAAAAAGACCTTGAATCTTGTATCCAGGAGGCCAAGACCTTAAGGCAGGAATATTCAGGACGACTAGCAAAGTTAAAGGCCAAAGAATTCCTTGAACTGGTTAAAAGGTTGGAGAAACTTTCTGAACGTCTCGGCAAGATAAGTGCCTTTGCCTTTTTAAACTTTTCCATCAAATCCAACGACCCTGAAGCAGGTGCATTTTTACAAAAAATCAAGGAGATAGCCAGTCAGGTTTCCAAGGAACTGGTCTTTTTCGAGCTCGAATGGGCCAATATTCCAGATGATAAAGCCCAAAAACTCCTTTCCGACCCCGTACTATCCAACTACCGGCACTATCTAAAATCACTAAGACGTTACAAGCCCCATCTTCTCAGCGAGACTGAAGAAAGGCTGCTGGCAGAGCTGAGTCCTGTTGGACGCTCAAGCTGGATAAATCTTTTTGACAAGGTTCTTGCACATCAACGCTACGGCCCGGAAGGCAGAACCCAGGAAGAAGTCCTAAAAGACTTATACATGCCGGACAGAAAGATAAGAGAAAAGGCAAGCCAGGAACTTACTGAAGGGCTTCAAAAGGAACTGCTGGTATTTACCCACACATTCAACACAGTCCTTGCAGACAAGATGATAGAAGACAGGCTCAGGAAATATCCCAAATGGATAAGCTCTATGAACCTGTCAAATGAACTAAAAGATGAAACTGTTGAGTCCCTTATTGACGCAGTGACTTCAAGATATGACATAGTCGAACGTTACTATACATTGAAAAAAAGGCTACTAAACCTTGAACAACTGTATGACTATGACAGATATGCCCCTCTTCCTTGGCTGCCACAAAAGACGGTGTCATGGAACGAGGCAAAAGAAATAGTTTTGAGATCCTTTGAAAGATTTTCAAAAGACATGGCCCGGATTGCCGCTCTTTTCTTTGAAAAAAAGTGGATCCACGCACCTGTGCTTCCAGGAAAAACCAGTGGCGCCTTTGCACATCCGGTGACCCCTTCTGCACATCCCTATATACTTGTCAATTTTACTGGAACATTAAGGGATGTAGAAACCCTTGCCCATGAACTTGGCCACGGCATACATCAGGTATTGGCCGCGGAAAAGGGCTACTTCAATGCAGACACTCCCCTCACTCTAGCCGAGACCGCCTCTGTATTTGGAGAGATGCTGGTCTTTCAGGATATCCTCAACAGCCTAAAGGATCCTAAAGAAAAACTTGGCTTTACAGCCGCAAAGATAGAATCAATCTTTGCTACCGTGTTCAGACAGATAGCCATGAACCGTTTTGAAGATGCCATTCACAACCACCGACGTGAACAGGGAGAACTTTCACCAGACACCTTTTCTGACTATTGGATGGACACACAGAACCAGATGTTTCGCAAAAGCGTTATCCTGACAAAAAACTACAGAATCTGGTGGTCCTACATCTCACATTTTATACACGTTCCGGGCTATGTTTACTCATATGCCTTTGGAGAGCTGTTGGTCTTGTCTCTTTTTGGGATCTATAAGGAAGAAGGACCTTCGTTTCCGGGAAAATATCTGGAGCTGTTGAAGGCAGGGGGAAGCGAAGATCCCTACAAGCTGCTCAGACCTTTTGGCATAGATCTGGATGATGCCACTTTCTGGCACAAAGGTCTATCTCTAATAGACAAAATGGTTCAGGGAGCCGAAGACCTTGCCAAGCAGGCCCACTCCTAGAGAAATAAAACAACTCCTAGGGCCACTTCTATCTGCAGAAAGACGAAAACGAATAGCCCAGGTCCTTAAAAAGCGAACCAGGTATGTCACCCTCGTATTGGATGATCTATATCATCAGCATAACATGAGTGCAGTGGTCAGAAGCTGCGAGGCATTTGGTTTTCAAGACCTCCATGTAATAGAGGTTGACAACAAATTCCTGCCAAGCCATGGAGTGGCAATGGGCGCACAACAGTGGATAACTATATTTCGCCACGGCTCAGCCTCTGGCTGCATCGCTGCCCTAAAACAGATGGGCTACAAAGTTTTTGCTGCAGATCCACCGGAAAAGGCCCTAGTAACCAAGGAAAAAACTGCAATAACCATTCACGAACTGGATCTCAAAGCCGGACCGGTTGCCATTGTCCTGGGAAAAGAGCTCGATGGTCTAGACAATACGATCAGAAGCCTATGTCATGGTGTGGTTTATATTCCTATGGAGGGCTTTACAGAAAGCCTGAACGTCTCAGTAACAGCAGCTCTCTTCCTGTACCATCTGCGTCAACAACTGAAAAACCTTAAAGAAAAAATATGGGGCCTTCCGTCTGAATACAAGGATGAGATTGAAGCGCTTTGGTATCTAAGATCTGTCAAAAAAGGGGAA
Source organism: Deltaproteobacteria bacterium (assembly GCA_027067775.1). Classification (GTDB taxonomy): domain Bacteria; phylum Desulfobacterota; class Dissulfuribacteria; order Dissulfuribacterales; family QOAL01; genus JAADCZ01. The sequence continues at coordinate 6,952 of JAMOVK010000058.1, read as the reverse complement.
AAAATTCTCAAGGAGCTTCTTGAAAGAAAAAGCAGTCCAAAGGTTCAAAATTTAAAATAAAAAGGGGCCCTTCCAGGCCCCTTGGTTGTTACGACTCTACTACCTGTAATGTCACAAATTTAAGCGCCCTGGTGGTACACTTTGTTACACATGCCGGCCTCAGGCCCTGATCCACCCTGTCCATACAGTAATCGCACTTTACAGCCTTGCCAGTGGCAGGATTAACCTGGGGTATGTTCCATGGACAGGCACCAGCACAGGCCATGCATCCTATACAGGCATCTTCATCTATATAAACTATGCCATCTTCCCTCTTCTTCATGGCTCCTGTTGGACATATAGGCACACAATACGGGTCCTCACAGTGATAGCAGGAGCGGAAGAAAAACTCCGTCTTTGGTACGCCCTTTACAGATTTTAAGGGCTCATGAGATATCTCACAAAGAATGGGACCCACCGGCAAATCCTTGTTGGCCTTGCAGTGGATCTCACATCCATGGCATCCTATACACCGTTTTGAATTGAGATAGAGCATATATTTGTTCACAGTTCTACCCTCCTTCTTGGATTCCTGGAGCTGCGGCGGACAGTAACAAATTTCTCACACAGACAAAGGCCGCCTCCAGCCTCATCCATCATTAGAAGAAGCCCTTCCTGCAACTTCTGATCACTCATGCCTGCATGATAGGCCCTGCTTTGAAGCGGAACCTGTCTACCAAAGCCATGTACCGTGTATACAGCCTCAGGATGAATAAACTCGGTAACATGGGCCCTTATCGTTCCCATCTGGCTGTCACCAATTACATCTACCCAATCTCCCTCGTTAATACCAAGCCTTGTTGCTACTCGCTTGTTTATCCACAGAGTATTTTCAGGCATGAGTTCGTGAAGGAACGGATTGTTTATGGTATGACTGTGGGCATGCACGGGACTTCTTCCAAAGACTAATCTGAACCTGCCCTTTGGTGGCTTTTTAGGAGATTCGTAAGGCTTGAAGGAAGGTATTCCCAGATTCTCCCAGCTCTCGTTGACAAACTCTATCTTGCCAGAAGCAGTCTTGAACTTGCCCTCCAGGTTTTCTCTATCGTACATGATAGGGGTGTCTGAAAGAGATACAAACCCCTTGTCTTGAAAATCTTCTATTGAGTAACCCGTTGGCTCTAACTGCCACTTCCACATATCTTCTGCTGTCTGGAATGGGAACATCTCACCAAAACCAAGCCTGTCAGCCAGCATCTTTAGTATTTCCCACGAAGGCTTGGTATTGTATCTAGGTTCTGCAGCCCTATCCCTGTAAATGAAACGTGGCTTGAGGCCCTTCTGAGTAGCTACTGGCGTTTCGCGTTCAAGATACATTGACTCTGGCAATATTACATCACAGTACCAACCAAATTCACTATAGTGAGTATCTATAGAAACCAGGAGCTCACAGTTATCCAATGCCTCCTTTTGGGTAGCCACATCCGGGAAACAGTTGAAGGGATCGTGCCTGTAACAGATAAGCCCCTTGATAGGATAGGGTTCACCTGTCATCATTGCCTCGTAGTATAAATGGAAAAGGCCGGGGCCCTTGTCAAAATGCTTGTATTTCCAGCCTACTCCATCTGCACGTTTATCTTCTGGCTTTGGCACATTGGAGCTGAAAGTTCTTAGTCCCTTTATACCACAATCGCCAGGCCCCTTTGGAAATAGCTGCCCGCCTTCTGTCTCTATGTTACCCATAAGCACATTCAGGATGTGCAAACAGCGACTTGCATAGAAGGAGTCCCTGTAGCGAGAAAGCATCCATCCAGGATGAAAGATCACCTTGGGTCGCTGCTGGCCTATTTCTGAGACAAAATCCTTGAGCTTCTTTACCTTTATACCGCATTCCTTGGCTGCCCAGTCAGCAGTATAAGGCTCCACAAAGGCAGCCATATGATCGAAGCCAACAGTATACTTTTCTACAAACTCCTTATCATATGCTTCTTGCTTTATGACCTCGTTTATCATTCCCAAAGCAAGGGCATAGTCCGTGCCGGGACGTACCTGGAAAAATCTTGTGGCCTTGATGCCAGTAAGAGTTTGACGAACGTCTACGTATGTGAGACTCCCGCCGTTATCCAGCATATCCATGACCTGGTTTGCCTCTGCTACCCTGAGAGAGGCAAGAAGATTCCGACCAAAACAAACAAGGTGCTTGGCCTTTGCTATATCATAGATAAAGCCCTTTCGGCCAAGGCCGTAAACAGACTTGCTGGCATGATGAACATTACGTCCACAGGCACTGTCATGATTGGTAAAATTTGGTGAACCAAGGGCATGACAAAATGCCTTGATAAGATCCTGCCATGGCCCTCCCCTACAACTCATAACAATTGCCTTGGAACCATATTTTTCCTTTATCTTTTCAACCCTCTCCGCCACATAGTCCAAGGCGGTATACCAGCTCACAGGCTCCCACTTTCCAGCTCCCCTGCCGCCACTCCTTATGAGCGGTTGCTGGGGCCTTTCCGGATCTTTCTGAAGAGCTACCCCTGCCGAACCTTTGGCACAAAGACTCCCCTTCAGTATGTGTGGATTGCCCTCTATCCATGTTACACGCCCATCTTCAACTTCAACCTTGATGGGGCATCTAACGGAACACATTCCACACATGCTCCAAACTGTCTTTTTCATAAACGCCTCCCTTTTTGATTTGAAAACATGTATAAAGAAATCAAGGCATAATAAATCAATTTTTAAATTATCCATTCATTTCATTTTTTAGTCAAGTAAATAAATTCGCATTTATTATGTTACTAAATTCACAAAAGCCTTTATAATCTATCATTTTGATGATGAATCAAGTTATTACTTTATTATTAGTGTAGGATTGGACTATTTTCGATACTAGACAAAACGTACAGGTTAAAAATACAGTTTTAACTTGTTTTATTGAAAGAAGTTGTTTTGCAATTAAAAGTCTTTGGCACTTAACATGCTTATAAAAGCATGTTAATAAAGACTTTTAGATATTTTAACTATCAGAGAATCTTCTGTTTTTACTAATCAATTTTTAAAGGGAGGGATACATGCTTCAATACCAAAGGGGTTTGTTTATATCATTCTCTTTAATTTTGCTACAGATCCTTACCCCCTCTTGCACATCAAGTTCCATAAATAAAAAAGAAAGCCTTTCCTATAATAACAACTACACTTACTTCAATAGTCAAAAATTCAACATCTATGCCAAAAAACTGTATAAAAAACTCGGGCTAAAAAGATTTACACGGCTGGACACATTCAAAATCGCCCTTCTAGGCTATCTCAACCTCAGATATCAAGGAACCGTAAAGAGAAAGGGGCTCTTAATACTTATTGATTACAGCCAACCTTCTGATAAAGAACGTTTTTTTGTCATGGATATCAAAAGAACCAAGATCCTATACAAAAGTCTTGTAGCCCACGGCAAGAACTCCGGCGATAGGTTTGCCTGCGGCTTTTCAAATAAACCCGGATCCCACAAGAGCTGTCTGGGTTTCTTTGTAACTGGTTCCACATACAAAGGAAAACATGGATATTCCCTTTTGCTTCAAGGGGTGGAACCAGGCATAAATGACAATGCCCTAAAAAGACGCATTGTTATTCATGGAGCCGAATATGTATCCAAACAGTTTATAAAAAAATACGGCAGACCAGGCAGAAGCCTTGGATGTCCAGCGCTTCCGACAAATCTGGCTCCTTCCATAATAGAAACTATTAAAGATGGAAGCTGTCTTTTTATTTTTGGCCAAGACAGATACTATTTTCAAAAATCGCGCATAATCAATGCGAAAGGAGCCATGAACCATTTTGAAAAGGCCGGCATTTAGGGCATCTAGAATAAATGAATCGCTAATTGGCATCCTGATTCTGATTGTTTCCGCTTCCCTTTCTTTAGCAAATGATCCGTCCCCTCTTCCCGTCTTAGAACAAAATTCTGTAGTTTCCTTTATTCATAAGAGATGTCAATACCTGGAACAGTTCAAAACTGTTCCTGTCTGCTCTACATGCGTAGCCTCCGAGATAACGATCCCCAAATTTTACATGGATCGTGGTTACGTTCCTGCGTGGACAGACAAAAAATTGATTGATCAAATAATACAGGCTGTGGAAAACTCCTATGAACATGGACTAAATCCCGAAGATTACCATAGAAAGACAATCAGGATGTTAATAGATCTTTCTGATCAGGGAAAAGCCACTCCTTTAGACAAGGCCGATCTTGACATACTTTTAACAGACGCACTTTTAAGGCTCAGTTTCCACCTATACTATGGTAAAGTCTCGCCTGAGAGTCTTGATCCCAATTGGAACCTCAAAAGAAAAATCCTTGACAAAGATCCTGCTCAATATCTTAAAAGAGTCATTTCGTCTGGGGATATAACAGGAAACCTCGATCGCCTATGGCCTCATGAACCATACTATTTGGTACTTCGTGCCTGGCTAAAAAAATACCGGAAATTCGCTCAAAATCCTTGGCAGTCTCTTGACTTGAGCAGGGTGTTAAAACTTGGAATGAAGGGAAAAGATGTAGCACTTTTACGAAAAAGACTCGCAGCAGAAGAATTTCTGCAAGAACAGCAATCCGCCCATCCGGAACTTTTTGACAGATCCCTTGAAAAGGCGGTAAAAGCCTTTCAGACCCATCATGGCCTAGAGCCAGACGGGGTTGTAGGCCAAAAGACCCTTATGGCGCTCAATATCAAGCCTACATCCAAGGTAAATAAAATCAGAGTGAATCTGGAAAGGGCCAGATGGGTCCTTCATGATCTGCCCAAGCGTTTTTTATTAGTGAACATAGCGGCCTTTAAACTGTTTTACTTTGAAAATGGCCAAAAAAAATGGTGGTGCAAGGTCATGGTTGGAAAACCATTTTGGGAAACACCTGTTTTTAAGGCAACCATGGAATATGTGGTATTAAATCCCTACTGGGTTGTCCCTCCTGGCATATTAGAAAAGGAGGTAATCCCGCGAATAAAGCGTGACCCATCCTATCTTTCAAAAAAGAATATGGAGATTGTAGATGCAAAAGGCAGACGAATTGATCCAAAATCAATAAACTGGCACAAAATAAATCCTGCAAAATTTCCATATATTGTTAGACAAAGACCCGGACCTAAAAATGCGCTTGGACGTATAAAATTTATTTTCCCAAACAAACACTTTGTATTTCTCCATGATACCCCGGCGAAATCGCTTTTTTCTAAAAATATCCGAGCCTTCAGCCATGGCTGTATCAGGGTTGAAAAACCCATGGAACTCGCTCAGATCTTATTTAAAGGTTCAAAAAAGTGGACTATTGAAAAAATTAAAAAAATCATTGACTCAGGGAGAAACTTTACCATCCATCTTCAAAAGAAAATTCCTATATTTATTCTCTACTGGACTGTAACAAGAAACGAAGACGATACCATCACCTTTTTGCAAGACATCTATAATAGGGATAAAAAAATATTATTAGGCCTTGATACTCCCTTTAAGGTTTCGTACCTGGAATTACCCGCAACACAGAACTTGATATAGCCTGCTTGATTTAGCAATCATGGCGGTTGAAACGGCGGAGGAACGCCACCTTATTTTAGCCTCGAAGAAAGGGACTATGTGTGAAATTTTTGAAATAAAAAAGATTTAACAAGAAAAACTCTGCCTGGTATATAAATATAATTGGACAGTTCTTGCATTCAAGATGGGGGTGGCTAATGGAACTTTTCCTAAAAATTTTATTTGGCTTAAGTCAAAAATCTTTTACCTTCATTCGTGAAAATAGCCATAAATTACACAGGCAACTAATTGTTTTTTTGTATGCCTATATATTGGCTCTTATTCCAGCATACTTCCTTTCAATATGGGTTTCCAGATGGTTTGCTCCACTGTTTTTCTTTGGATTTTTAGCTGCCATAATTGGGCTCCCCAAAATAAATCGCAATACAAATGAAGAACAAGAATTCTCCGGAGCCTTTCAGCCAGATATCTTGGCTTGGGTTTTTGGTGGAGGAGTTATTTTTGAGGGAGTGAAAGGCTCTAAGAACTTTATAAAAGACTATTTTCGCCTTGTAGCCAGTATCGCTCTCAATGGCTCTTTGCCATTTTTCTTTCTTTTTATGTGGGCAGACTGGTTCAGGAATAATCCAGCAGCCTTTCCAACACTAATAGCCTGCTTAATTTTACTACGTCTGATGTATTATAGTTGGGGATTTAGCGATTTTTTAGGGAGATTTTTAATATATGCCTATGTTACATTGGCGTTTATATTCACCATTATCTCCCTTATTCCTTCTGGCATATGGACGGGAATAACAGGATACAATGTACCTGGTTTTTTCTCCTCCATACATAATCCTGACCAAGAGGCCCTTAGTGAACTTAAGAGCCTTGAGGAAAAACAAAAGGCCCAGGCCAGAGCCGCCTTCATCAACCAGATGAAAGAAAAAATAAAAAACGGCCAACCTCTCACTCCCGAGGAGCGAGAGAAGTTGAAAAAATATGAAGAAGAGATTAAGAAAAATTCTCTTCTTCACAAGGTGACCTCGAAAGTGAGGTCGCTGGTACCTGAATATAAGTGGGTACCGATGCGCTCTTTAGAGCGAAAAAAAGCGGTAAAGTACTACACCGCTTTACCACCCGGGGAATACAAAATAAATGGCATTCCCCCTTTCGGCATAAGATTGCCGAGTGAAAATAAGTATATCGTCATTAATAAAGGAAGTTATATCTTCCGCATTAATGACGAGAAAGAAGGTATTGGAAATATAAGTTATAAAAAAAACCAATACTTTCAAATTTACAGAAAGGAGGTGGTCAAACATGATCCCTCCTGAAGATAACAACGGCTGTTGAACCAACAGCCGTTTTTCATTACATAAAGAAACGCGCCACTTGATGAACAATTACCAAAGATCCCAGGGCTACGGCAATACCCACAATCGCCCATTTGGTCATAGATTTAGCG
>JAMOVK010000057.1 GCA_027067775.1 Deltaproteobacteria bacterium | reverse complement strand
CAAGAAAAAGTGACACATAGTGGTATTGCCAGCAACAGATATAAAAAAGATGTCCCGTGTCTTTACCCCGACCTTGGCACACATCTGTTTTATGCTGTTATTAAATAGGGAGATTATCTCCTTTTGAAGCTCCTTAAGCCCCCCTCTTTGGGCAAAGATGATCCTGTCTAATATGTCTTCCCCGTGAATACGCTGCGGATTCTCGCTAGAAAGGGTTTCAAGAGTCTTGCCGCTCTGCAGATCCACTAGATAAAAGACAACTGATGTGGAGCCTAGATCCACGGCAAGACCAAGAACTTTAGAAGATTTGCATTGCGGTACACACCTGCAAATTTTCCAGCCACATCTGTCCTTGGCAACCACAGCCTGTATCTTGTAATCAGACTCTGGCAAGAGCTTTGGAAGTTTCCGTGCAACATCAAGAGGCAGGTGGAGCTGTCCGGCTCCAATCTCCTGACTCAATGCATCTCTCAAACGCTTTTCTGGGCTTCTGTTGTCTCCTAGGACCGGCTCCTTTAATTCTAGATTAAAGGCCCTTGTCACCGGATCAGCAGTGGTCATGATCCAAGGGTTTTCTCTTTTCTTCTTTTTCAGGGGTAATGTCTATTATTATGCCTTCTTGAAAACCGGGGTTATCCATCTGTTGTTGGTGTTTGATCATCTCCTCTTCGGCCTTTTTGATGGCCTTGGTTAGACGCCACGCCATGTACGAACCAATGGCGCCGAATATAACAAAAGCTGCAATCAGAATCGGAAGGGTAAGAAAGAAGGCCCCAAGTGCCAGTAAGGCAAGGCCAAGGGCGGCAAAAGGGCTCATGTTGCTGTAATAATATATCTGTCTTTTTTTCATTTTTTCTCCATTTTTATACTGTTACCAAGTTGTCTGATCTCTTGATTAATCCTATTCGGATCTCCAGAGTTATAATATAAGATGTTTTTAAGGTGGATAAAGACATCCATATCCATTGAATCAAAGGAAAGGGCCATGCCCTGGTCATCGTTACGTACGACATGGCCTTCGATGTGAAGCCAAAGTTTGGAACTGGTACCTGTCAGGTGTAATTCAATGGAGCAAGGGGTATCTGGCGCAAAGGGCTCCTTGGTAAAACAGTACATTCCCTTTAAAGATATATCCTTTGAATGGACAGAATTCACCACAGTACCGCTTTCGAGATTTTTTACTACAGTCTCGGTTTCAAAGGGAACCCTTAGAAATCTGCGCCTTTCTGTATCAGACTGCTGTTCCAAGCCATTCCCCTTTTTAATAGTTCTCAGATCTGTCTTCCAGCATGGACCTTATGCGTAGCCTAAGACCCTGCAACCTTATAAAACCTTCAGCATCTTTCTGGCTATATACCTCGTCTTCTTCAAATGTGGCAAATTCTGGTTGATACAGACTGTAGGGAGACTTTCTGCCAACAACCATGCAGTTACCCTTGTAGATTTTAAGGCGCACCGTACCTGTTACCCTTTCCTGGGTTTTGTCTATCATTGTCTGCAACATCTCTCTTTCGGGTGCATACCAGAAACCGTAATAGATGAGTTCCGAATACTTTGGAACAAGGCCGTCTCTTATGTGCATGACCTCCCTGTCCAAGGTTATGGATTCAAGTGCCATGTGGGCCGTGCGTATTATGGTGCCCCCAGGTGTTTCATAAACACCTCTAGACTTCATGCCAACAAAACGATTTTCTACAAGATCGACCCTGCCCACTCCATTGGAGGCCCCTATTTCGTTGAGGGCAGAGAGCATCTTGGCGGGCGTCAAGGGGTTGCCGTCAAGGGTTACAGGGTCTCCCTTTTCAAATCCTATCTCGATATAAGTGGGTTTGTCTGGAGCATCTTCTGGGTCAACAGTCCATGTGAACATATCTTTTGGCGGCTCTGCCCATGGATCTTCCAAAATACCGCCTTCATAACTTATGTGGAGCATGTTGGCATCCATGCTGTAAGGCTTCTTTTTTGTCACCGGAACAGGGATATTGTGCTGATTGGCAAAGTCTATAAGTTTGGATCTGGAATTCAGATCCCACTCCCTCCAGGGTGCTATTATCTTTATGGAGGGTTCAAGTGCCATATAGGTAAGCTCGAAACGCACTTGATCGTTGCCCTTGCCAGTGGCCCCATGACTGACCGCATCTGCCCCTTCTTTTCTTGCAATCTCTATCTGTTCCTTTGCAATAAGAGGTCGGGCAATGGAGGTACCAAGAAGGTACACACCTTCATAGATAGCGTTGGCCCTGAACATTGGAAAGCAGAAGTCACGGGCAAACTCTTCCTTGAGGTCTTGGATGTAGACCTGACTTGCTCCTGTATCCATTGCCTTTTGACGCACAGCTTCCCAGTCTTCTTCCTGGCCTATGTCTGCAGCATATGCCACAACGGGGCAGCCATAATTTACCTGTAACCACTTTAGTATTACAGAAGTATCCAGGCCTCCTGAATATGCAAGCACTATCTTTTTTACGTCTTTCTTATCCATGCAAGACTACTCCTTAATCCCTCAGGCCCATGGCCCACTCAAGAACCGCTTTGTGTAGGTGCATCTTGTTTTCAGCCTGATCCCAGGCCACTGATTGAGGCCCTTCCAGCACTTCGTCGGTAATCTCTTGGCCCCTATATGCAGGCAGGCAGTGGAGCACTATGCAGTCTGGCTTTGCGTGTTTTAGCAGTTCCTGATTCACCTGATAGGGCGTAAACACCTTTTTGCGTTCCTCTGCCTCGTCTTCCTGCCCCATGCTGGCCCATACATCGGTGTTTATAACATCAGCATCCTTCACCGCCTCTACTGGATCCCTGAGCAGCTCCAGCGGAAACCTGGTCTCTTTTTGGGCCGCTGCCATTATTCCCTCATCAGGCTCATAGCCTTTTGGACAGGCCAGATATAAGGGAAAGCCGATTCTTGCTGCTGCCTGTATCCAGGACTGGGCCATGTTGTTTCCATCTCCTACCCACGCCACCTTCAGACTGGACAGGTCTTTACCCTTGTTTTCCATGACGGTCATTACATCAGAGAGGATCTGACAGGGATGATGTGAATCTGTAAGGCCGTTTATCACAGGTATGTCAGACCATCTGGCAAACTCTTCTACCATATTTTGTCCATAGGTCCTGATTACAATACAGTCAAGATAGCGGGAAAGTACCCTGGCTGTATCCTTTAGAGGTTCTCCCCGATCCAGTTGCAGATCCTTTTTGGCCATGAAGGATACACTGCCTCCAAGTTGGTACATGGCCGCCTCAAAGGATACCCTGGTACGGGTTGAGGCCTTCTCGAAGATCATTCCAAGGACCTTTCCTTTGGCAGGCATATAAGATATGCCTTGCCCATGGAGTTCTTTCAACTCCATTGCCCTGTCGATAAGGGACAGAAGTGCTTCTCTTTCAAGGTCTGCCACTTGTAAATAATGTCTTACACCTTTGTTCATTTTTTACTCCAGAACTTCAATCTGCCATTTCAAGAAAGTTGTCTTTTAAAGTCATAAAGGGCTGCAACCAACTGATCTATATGCTCGTTTTCTATGACAAAAGGAGGCAGTAGCCGCAGGAGTCGGCCATGGGCCACCAACACTAAAAAACCCCTTTCAAGCAGGTAACTGGCAAGCTCTGGAAAGGGTCTTCTGAACTCTACTGCCTGGATCAGGCCCCTTCCCCTTGTTTCCAAGATATCGGGCCAGTCTTTGGCAAGTTCCTGCAACCGGTTTGTTAGGTATGTGCCAATCTTTTTGACCCTTTCCAAGATGTCTGTATCTGTCAGGGTTTTAATGACCTCGATTCCAGCTGCACAGGCAATGGGATTACCTCCAAAGGTGGATGCGTGGGTTCCAGGGCCAAGGTGCCTCATTACCTGTTTCTTCGCCACCATGGCTCCTACGGGCAAACCGTTTGCAAGTGCCTTTGCAAGACATATCACGTCTGGCTCCACATCCGTCTGTTGATAGGCAAAAAGGCTGCCTGTGCGTCCCATGCCAACCTGAATCTCATCAAAGATGAGAAGGGCACCGGTGTCTCTGGCAATCTGTCTTGCTGTTTTTAAAAAGCCATTTTCCAGTATCCTAACCCCACCTTCACCAAGGATTGGTTCCATAAGTATGGCAGCCGTGCGTCTGCCTACGGCCAGTTCCAGTGCCCTTGAATTGTTGGGGGGAACGTGGGTAAAACCATCCGGAAGCGGCTCAAAGCCGCGTTGGTAAACAGGCTGTCCGGTTGCAGTGATGGCAGCAAGGGTTCGGCCATGAAAGGAGCCTTCCAGGCATACGATTTCATAGCAGTCTGGCCCTCTGGTTTCGTGTCCGAATTTTCTTGCAAGTTTGATTGCTGCCTCTACTGCCTCAGCTCCAGAGTTGCAGAAAAATACCTGTTCACCAAAAGAGTTTTCGCATATAAGCCTGGCAAGCTCTGCCTGCGGCACTGTCCAATACAGGTTAGATATATGAAAAAGTTTGTCTGCTTGCCTCTTTACTGCCTCAACGATGCTGGGATTGCAGTGCCCAAGGCTACAGACTGCGATTCCCGAGGTAAAGTCTGTATACCTTTTTCCATTATCGTCCCAGACATAAACCCCCTGGGCCTTCTCTACAACTACAGGAAAACGTGCATAGGTTTCAGCAAGGTATTCAAAGGCTTTTCTTGTATTTGGGGCCTGATTCATGTTAATTTTATCCGGTTATTTTTAATAAAACCGCATGTAGCGGAAAGAAAACCTTTTATATAGCACCTTTTGCTAAAAATAAAAAGGACTTAAAGGAGGGAATTATGCGATTTTTGGGGATAGTTGTGGCGATTTTCCTTTTGGCAACCCCAGCCTTTGGTGACAATGTGATAGAAAGCCTAGAAAAGGCCAAGACCCTTTACAATGAGGGCAAATACTACAAGGCTGTCACCGAGTTGAACTTTGCAATTGGGTTGATTCAGGACAAGCAGCTTGACAGGTTTAAGGCTCTGCTGCCTGAACCTCCTCCAGGATGGAAGGCAGATCCTGCGGAAGGCTCTAGGGCTCCAGGCCAGCTTATGGGTGGTGGCATAACCGTGTCAAGAAGGTATGTATCAGAAGATGGCCAGGAGATACATATTGAGATGATTACAGACTCTCCCCTCCTTTCCAGTGTCATGATGCTTCTTTCAAACCCCATGATAATGGGCGGTGGAAGGCTTGTTGCGATAAATGGAGAAAAGGGGATTGAGGAGTGGAATCCTCAAGACAAGTCAGGGAAAATCCAGATCGTACTTTTAAACCGCATGCTTATAACTGTTAGCGGAAACAATCTTAAATCCAAGAGTGTGTTGTATGGGTTTGCCAAGAAACTGGACTTTTCAAAGATAAAAAAGGCAATGGAGGAATAAAGGTTATGTCTATTAGAACCAAGGTAAACAGGATCTTGTTTGCAGCGGCTATTGCAATTGTATTTACATGTTCCCAGGCTGTTGCGGGCCTTGTCATAGAGAGAATCTACAGCCCTGGCACAAAGCCGGATAAAACCAAGGCCACCAGAATGATAACCTACTTTAAGGCCAACAAGGTAAAGACGCTTGAGCCAGATGGAAGCTACTCCATAGTTGATCTTAGAAATGAAACCATGACTCTGGTGAACCCTCAAAAAAAAGAGTATTCGGTTACCACCCTGAACGAGATGCTGAATCAGATGCAGCGGGGCATGAACAAGCTCAAGGCCCATCTTGAAGGACTTAGCCCTGAGCAGAGGGCCATGCTGGAGAAGATGATGGGCATGTCGCAGGGGAGCAAGAAAGGGCTCAGTCTCAAAAAGTTGCCAGACAAACAGAGGATTGCCGGCTATGAAGCTGAACATTTTATCATAACCCAGGGGAACAAAAGGGTTGCGGAATACTGGATATCCAAGCAGCTTAGGGACAAGATACTAAGGGAGCTGGACAAGGATAAGATAGACAAGTTTGAAAAGGCCATGTCAAAGATATCAAACCAGTTGAACATCTTTGGCAACTCCAGCATGAGCGAGCTTATGGAAATGGAGGAAAGGCTCCAGAAAAAGGGTGAGATAGTCAAGCAGATACACTATCCAAGCAGCCTGAACATGAACACCCAGGGGAGCTATCAAGAGGTCGTTTCCGTCAGAGAGGAGACGATCCCTGATTCCGCCTTTCAGATACCAAAAGGTTACAAGAAGGTTAGGCTGGCAGCCAGCAAGCAGTAAGACTGTGAAATACCGGCCTGTTTTTGGACTGTTGGCCATCTTGTTTGCTATTTTGCAGTTAGCAGGCTGCCAACAGCCAAACTCTCACAAAAAGCCTTCCAAGGACTTTGACACCCTCAGGGTAACCTACCGCCTCAAGTGGCTTTTTAACGCAAGCACTGCAGGGGATCTTTGGGCCAAGGAAAAAGGCCTGTTTAAGGCCAACAGGCTTTTGGTTCAGATAAAGGAGGGGGGAGCAGAGCAGGATGCCATAGAGGAAATAGAGCTTGGTAGGGCCCAGTTTGGAGTGGCTTCTGCCGATCAGGTATTAAGGGCTGTATCCCGCGGGGCTGACGTGCTTGTTCTTGCCCAGATATTTCAGATAAACCCCCTTCAGTGGATATACATGAAATCTAGGGTCGACCTTGAAGGCCTGAATAAAGGCCAGCTCAAAGATGCCCTTGAAAAACTTACAGTTGGGATCACGTACGGTGGTAACGATGAGGCCATCTTTATGGCCCTTGTCAAAAGTCTAGGCCTTGATCCAGATAGACTTCACATATACGCTATTACCTACGATTACGCCCCATTTTGGCGGGGCCAGGTGGATCTTTGGCCATGTTATAAAAATACGCAGGGCATAACCCTTTCAGAAAAGATGGAGGCAATGGGTGACAAGCCAGGATTTTTGGACCCATCCTGTTACGGGATAAACTTTGTAGCCAATTCCTTGATCACATCAAAGAGGTTTGCACAAGAGTATCCGGAGGTTGTGGAGACCTTTACCAAATGTATTATAGATGGCTGGAAGCAGGCCATTTCTCCCAAAAATCGCAGTGAAATGGCTGGTATTTTAAGCCGTTATGAAAAGACCCTGTCAAAAGATACTATTGTACGTCAACTGGAAGCCACTGCAGACCTTATAACCTTTCATGGACAGAGGCCGGTAGGCTTGATCGATAAAAATGCATGGGATCAGACCTATAGGGTAATGTTTCAGCAGGGGCTTTTAAAAAGGAAGGTAGAGGTGGGGCGGCTCTTTGTAAAATAAAATTTTTAAAATAAAAAAGGAGGGGCAATATGGCCCCTCCTGACATCCTTTATTAAAATTAAAAATATTAACGGCCCCTTGAGGCCCTCTTTGCAGCCTTCAGTGGGTTGATCGCCTTGCCAGAGGCATCCTGCTTTATCTCCGGCTTTACATGGCTTGCAAAGTTACACACGCCCCTTTTCCACTTCATTTCTGGATGTGGGAACACGGCACAGAAGCGCCCAGCTGCTGTCTCAACAATCTTATTGCAACCTTCGCATTTTTCTACTATCTGGAAACAGGCGCCACCAACAAAGGTGCACCCCTTCTTTCCCATAAATTTACATTCATCTCCTGGTCTGTTGGTAGTACACTGCATATTTTTACTCCATGGATTATTTTTGGAGCAAATATAAAGCCGGTGTGCTCCTTTTGCAATATAAATAAAAAAAATCAAAACAGGGGGCAAGAACCCATGAACTGGATTGTGTTTCTGCTTCTTGGAGCTGCTACAGGTGTTGGGGCATCCTTTACAGGCCTTGGAGGGGGATTCCTGGTAGTGCCTATATTGCTGCTTATGGGATACGATGCCCAAAAGGCTGTAGGCACAAGTTTCATGGCCATACTTATAATAAGCGGAGCGGCCCTTTTCGCCCATAGCAGGCTTTGCAACGTGGATTTTCGTGTCGGACTACTTATGGGGCTTGGAGGATTGGCAGGGGCCCAGATAGGTGCCCAGCTACTTGAACACGTCTCTACAGGGCAATTTAGAAGGATCTTTGCCTTGGTGCTTTTTGGTCTTGCCTGCTATCTGTTTTTTAAATAGGAGGTTCATCTTGAGGCCTTTGGAATTTCTGTCACGCCTTCTAGATTATGATTATGACCAAGGAAATAATCTGTTCATAGCTGGCGGCCCTGTGCGTGATTGGCTGTTGGAGCGGCCTGTTAAGGATATCGATATAGTTATGGCCAACAAGGCCCTGTCTGTGTCAAAAGACATGGCAACGGCATCATCTGGGGCATTTGTCATGCTGGATGAATCCTTTCAGGTTGCCAGGGTATTTGCCGAGGGATTTTCTTTTGATTTTAGTAGCTATCGTGGCCATGCAAAAACGGTAGAGGAAGACCTTGCCCACAGGGATTTTACCATTAATGCAATGGCGGTCTCCCTCAAAAAAATAATGCCCCATCTCAGGCAAACTTCACAGGGTCTGATCTGTCCTAAGAAGGAATTGTTATCCATGCTTATAGATCCCTTTGGCGGAGTAAAAGACCTTGAAAAGCGTCTTATCAAGGCGTTAGCCAGGGATAATCTTGAAAACGATCCATTGAGGTTGTTAAGGGCCTTCAGATTCAAGGCGGTTCTTGGTTTTGAGATAGAAAGATCTACCCTCGTCTGGATCAAGGAGTTAGCTCATGAGCTGACTAGATGCGCACCTGAACGGATAGGCTCAGAGCTGGACAAGATAATGGCTTCCTGCCGTGCTGGCCAGACACTGTCTCATCTTTATGATTCGGGCTTGCTTTCTTCTATTATTCCCGAAACCAAGGTCATGGAAGGGGTGGAGCAGCCTGGATTTCACCACCTGGATGTCTTGGGACACCTGTTTGAGGCAGTCTCATCCATGGACAAGCTGGTGGAGGACCCGTGTATCAAATTTGATCACTGTTCTCTTTTAAAAGACTGGCTTAAAAGCAATCAGGAAAAGATCTCGTGGCTTAAATGGGCGGCCTTCATGCATGACTTTGGCAAACCTGCCCAAAAGGCCCAGAGAGAAGATGGCAGGGTTACCTTTTATGAACACGACAAGGCAGGGGCCCAGATGGTCAAGGATGTTGCCAGGCGCTTGAGATGGTCAAGGGCAAAACAAAAGTTTGTTTCTACCCTGGTCAGGCTTCACATGCGCCCATTTCATCTATTAAATGATCTTAGAAGGTCCGGTCCTTCCAAAAGGGCAATGCGAAGGCTGTTGGATGAGACAGGCCCTGACTATCCTGCCCTTTTTCTCCTTGCCATGGCAGACAGCATGGCTGGTTGTGGCCCCATGAAGCCACAGGGACTTGATGGAGAGATAGCCCTTCTCTTTGACAAGATACACTCTTTTTATCTTAAAAGCCTGAAGCCTGTAGAAAACAATCCTCCCCTTTTGAGGGGACACGATGTTATGAAGGCCCTTGATATTGGTCCAGGGCCCCTTGTGGGCGAGGCTTTACAGGCGATTAGGGAGGCCCAGATAGAGGGTAAAGTCCTTACAAGGGAAGACGCATTGGATTTGCTTAAGAGGCTTTTTGAAAAACAGGGAAGATGAGGGCAAATTTTTCTTGTCAAATGTTTAATTTCGTGTCATTCTTAATTAAGAATGATTATGAATTGATAAAAAATGGAAAAACAAAAAGACAAAATAAAAAGGGTTGGTGACAAGCTGTCTCTTGAAGAGCTGCGAAAGGTCTTTGAGGGGGCAGGTCTCAGGCTTACCCACCAAAGAATAATGATATACAATGCCATAATGGAGGCAAAAGATCACCCTTCGGCAGAGGTGTTGTACGAACGCCTTAAAAAAGAGGTGCCTACGATTTCTCTTGATACTGTTTATAGGACCTTGTCAACCCTTGAGCAGCTTGGTCTTATCAGGCGTGTTCAGGTCTTTGATTACATCCGCTTTGAGCCGGATCTATCCAGACACCATCATTTTGTCTGTAAGGTATGCAAAAAAATCATAGATTTTACGTGGCCAGAATTTGATAGAATGTCCCTTCCGAAAGATCTAGCAGACTATGGAAAGGTGGTTGATCATCTGGTTGAGATAAGGGGAATCTGCAAGGAATGTCTTGAAAGGGACAAGAGGTAATAAAATTTTTTACAAAATAACAAGAATTATTCTTAGTTAGTTTTATAAACTAGGTAGTTTCAATTAATAAACTGGTATTTTTGTCAAAGGAGGAAACCATTATGAAAAAAGCAGTTATGTTTATTCTTGCTTTTGCCCTAGCAGGCCTGTGTAGTGTGACAAGCTCCCTTGCAGCTCGAGGGCAAAATGTGCCACTAGGATTGCCCCCGGTTCCTATACCTTCGGATAATCCCCAGAGTCCGGCCAAGGTGGTTTTGGGTAAGCGGCTTTTCATGGACAAACGATTTAGCGCAGACTCAACTGTAAGTTGCGCCGCCTGTCACGATCCTCAAAAGGCTTTTACAGATGGACTTCCAATTGCCCAAGGGATCCAGAAGAAGAAGGGAACCAGAAACTCTCCTACCGTTATAAATGCAGTCTATTACACAACCCAGTTTTGGGATGGCAGGGTAAGCACCTTAGAGGAGCAGGCAAAAGGACCTTTTGTCAACCCGGTAGAACATGGGCTTAAGGACTTTTCACCCATAATTGAAATCATAAAAAAAGATCCTGACTATCCAGCCTTTTTTAAAAGGGCCTTTGGCGTCAACCCCAGCCAGATAAGTATAGATTATGTGGTAAAGGCCATCGCAGCCTTTGAAAGGACCGTCATTTCTGGAAATTCACCCTTTGACCGTTATATGTACGGTGGTCAGAAAGAGGCAATGTCA
>JAMOVK010000056.1 GCA_027067775.1 Deltaproteobacteria bacterium | reverse complement strand
AGATAAAATGCACACTGGCCAAATGAAGAAAGTATACGAAGGTCTTTATCTGTGAACTTGAGCCTCATCTTACTGTCTGCCATAAGAACACCCATCTCTTCTGGCAAAGGAACAGCCATAAAAGACTTTATACCAACGTCTTTTGTATAAAGACCAACGGAACGGCTGTCTTGTTTGAAACGGGCAATGTTAAGGGGCCTTTTCTCTCTCATAACCCAACCCACAGGTCCGCTGCCAGAGGCCACAAGTACGCCTGGATCAATGGCATCGGAAAGGCTACAATAGGCAACAA
This sequence comes from Deltaproteobacteria bacterium, assembly GCA_027067775.1. Taxonomy (GTDB): domain Bacteria; phylum Desulfobacterota; class Dissulfuribacteria; order Dissulfuribacterales; family QOAL01; genus JAADCZ01. The sequence goes on along the minus strand of JAMOVK010000056.1, from coordinate 10,595 downwards.
GCCTGAGCAACTCCTTAGACTCTTTAACAAAAAGAGCGCTAGTATAAGCATCCAGAGAATCTGCCACAGCGCTTAGAAGGTTATCAATTGGAGAGGGTTGAAATGGCTTTGTCATAGGGCGGCCTTAAAACCCCCTTTTCAGTGATAATCGCGCTTACAAGGGATGAAGGGGTAACATCAAATACAGGATTAAATGCTGACACACCTTTAGCAGCGACCCTGTATTTACCACAGGTTGTAACCTCTTCCATATCGCGTTCCTCTATTGGAATTTGTGCTCCACTTGGACAACTATGGTCAAAGGTAGACGAAGGGGCTGCTACATAAAAAGGCACGCCATTCTCCTTACACAAAACCGCAAGCATATAAGTGCCTATCTTATTGGCAACATCACCGTTGGCGGCGATTCTATCTGCTCCAACCACCACAGCGCCAATACGTCCACTTGAAAGGAGTACACCTGCTGCACTGTCAACGTTTAAGGTAACGCCAATTCCATCCTCCATAAGCTCCCATGCGGTAAGCCTTGCCCCCTGAAGCCAAGGCCTTGTCTCATCGGCAAAGACCCTCACCCCTTTACCTTGCCTGACAGCCCCGCGTATCACCCCAAGGGCCGTTCCGTAACCTCCTGTGGCCAAGGCACCTGCATTACAATGTGTAAGGATGCCCTTTTGATCCTCCATGAGCATTCCACCAAGACGACCCATCTCTATATTTGCCTGTACATCCTCCGTCCAAATGGCCAGGGCCTCATCAACAGCAACTTCATAGATCTGATCGTGTTCGCTTCCATCAAGAACCTTGAGCATCCTACCTACAGCCCATGACAGATTCACTGCGGTAGGCCGTGCCTTTTTTATTTGAGCGGCTGCCTGCCTTAAAAAGGCCTTATACTCTTTAGGAACTTCCTTCACCGCCTGCCTGACTGCAAGGACCATTGCAAATGCAGCAGTTATGCCTATTGCAGGTGCACCTCTTACCACCATTTCCCTTATACCAGAGACCGCCTCCTGCCAACTGTTACAAACGATCCACTCCTCCCGATGAGGAAGGAGCCTTTGGTCAAGAAGCGAAAAGGTCTCGTTTTCCCACCTAAAGGGAACAATATGACTTCCAGCCTCTTTAAGAAGTTGGATAATGGCTTTCATAGATTATGCCTCATCAAGCAGCTTTTTAAGGAGTTTGTTAACTAGCTGGGGATTGGCCTTACCCTTAGTTTGCCTCATAACCTGACCAACAAAAAAACCCATAACCTTTTTCTTTCCCGCCCTGTATTTTTCAACCTCTTTGGGATTTCCTTTTACAACGTTTTCTACTATAGCGAGCAGTTCAGATTCATCGCTTACCTGTGCAAGCCCCTGGCGCTTTACAATCTCTGAGGGGGTACCTCCATTGTCGTAAATCTCTTCCAAGACCTTTTTGGCAATCTTGCTGCTTATGGAGCCCTTGTCAATAAGATCAAGAAGCTCGGCCAATACCGCCGGGGTAACCCTGCATGCCTTTAGATCTTGACCATCTTTCTTGGTCAGCTTTAAAAGCTCCACCATTATCCAGTTACTTGCCTTCTTGGCCTTTGGATAGAGTTTTACTGTCTCTTCAAAGTATTCGGCTAGATCAATGCTACTTGTCAGTACCTGGGCATCATATTCTGGAAGACCATATTCAGAAACAAACCGGTCTTTTTTGGCATCTGGCAACTCTGGCAAGGATTCTTTGACCTGATCGAGCCAAGAATCATCTATATTAATTGGCACAAGGTCAGGATCAGGAAAATAACGGTAGTCGTGGGCCTCCTCCTTGCCCCTCATGGAATGGGTTACACCCTTTGAGGCATCGTATAGTCTGGTCTCCTGGACAATTTCCTTGCCGTCAAGAAGAAGTGCTGTCTGTCTCCTTATCTCATACTCCAGGGCCTTTTGGACATGCTTGAAAGAATTCATGTTTTTAAGCTCTGCCTTGGTTCCAAAAGCCTCTTGTCCCCTTGGTCTCAGACTGATATTTGCATCGCATCGAAGGCTTCCCTCTTCCATGTTGCCATCACTGATACCAAGATAACGCACAATCTGACGAATCTTTCTCAAATAGTTGGCAGCCTCTTCGGGCGTCCTTATATCTGGTTCGCTGACAATCTCTATCAAGGGGGTACCTGTCCTGTTCAAATCCACATAACTTACGGGCCTGGTTTCATCATGAATCAGTTTTCCAGCATCGTCTTCCATATGAATCCTGTTTATGCGTATCCGGCGGCTACCTTTATCAGTATCCACATCAATCCATCCATCTTCTGCCAATGGAAGCTCGTATTGAGATATCTGATAGCCCTTTGGCAGATCCGGATAAAAGTAATGTTTTCTGGCAAATACATTAATGGTGTTTATGGTGCAGTTAGTGGCAAGGGCCATCTTCATGGCGTACTCTACAGCCTTTTTGTTGAGCACGGGCAAAACACCTGGCATGCCAAGACAAACTGGACAGGTGTGAGTATTGGGAGGGGCACCAAATTCGGTAGAACAAGAACAAAAAATCTTGCTATTTGTTTTTAACTGAACGTGTACCTCAAGGCCTATAACTGCCTCAAAATCCATGACCTACTCCAATTTATTTTTTTGACTTATACAATTGAATTATTGCTTTCAGCAGTGATGGAAAGGCTAACACCTTTTACACAACCCTTCAAGAAATCCAAACCCAGCTTGCCATTACTCCGGTGATGGAACACGCAACTTATTTCAGAAAACAATCTTTTTGCATGGCATGATTCAGGATCGGACCGGCAGGACAATATTCAATCTATCTGGTCTGTTCAGGGTAAAGGGACGGGCAAGGCAGGGCCTTCCAGCCTGATGAAAGATGCCTCCTGGCTACCAATCTGCATTCCTTTGTTTATGAGAAGCATTATTTTATTTATTCGGTATCAACAAATAAAAAATTGTCCTTTCTTTATGAGCTCGTTATGCTCCGAAAAATCTATTATGGTAAAGATACTTCTTAACAAATTTTAGAAAATCTGCACAAACTAGATGGAAAAAAGTAAGGTGAGTACTTTTGTCTCAAATTGAGGTACAGATTGTTCAAAGCCGCAAGGACCTAAAAAATTTCCTTACCATTCCATGGACTATCTATCAACACGACACAAGGTGGGTTCCTCCTCTTATGATAGAGAGAAGGCTCCAGCTTTCAAAGACAAATCCCTATTTCAGACATGCCGAAGCATGTTTCTGGATCGCATATAAAAAAGGAATACCTGTTGGCAGAATCAGCGCCCAGATAGACAACCTCTATCTTGCAAGACATAACAACAAGAGCGGTTTTTGGGGAATGCTCGAGTCGGTAGATGACCTGGAGGTATTTGATGCCCTATTTAAAACGGCAGGCCTTTGGCTTAAAGCCAAAGGCATGGAACGCATGCTCGGCCCCTTCAACCTTTCCATAAATCAGGAATGCGGACTCCTTATAAAGGGTTTTGAATATCCGCCATTTTTTATGATGCCGCATAACTTTCCCTACTATGCAGAGAATCTCGAAACATTGGGGCACAAAAAGGCCAAAGATCTACTCGCCTATTTCATAAAAAAAGACAAAGATACGGTGGAGCGGATTTCAAAAATTCTTAGCAGACGCTTTGACAAGCTACAGACGAGGGCTTTAGACAAAAAACATCTCGAAAGGGAGCTCAAATCCATATTCTTTATATTTAACGACGCCTGGTCTGAAAACTGGGGATTTGTCCCCTTTACCCAGGACGAATACATGCATCTTGGAAAGTCCATGAGTTATATAGCAAGCCCAAACCTCATAAGAATTGCAGAGATTGAAGGTAAGCCGGTAGGTTTTATCGTACTTTTACCTAACCTAAATGAAATAATAAAAGACATGGATGGCAGACTTTTCCCCTTGAACTGGATGAAACTTCTTTGGAGAATAAGGTTTCATCACTTCACATCTGGCCGGATTCTCTTAATGGGTGTGTTAAAAAAACACACAAACAGCCTTCTTGGAGCTGCAATCAGCCTTGCTCTTATACGGGACGTCATGAAGGAAGTCCTTGGAACCTCAATGACTAATATAGAACTATCATGGATTTTGGAAGACAATCTGGCCATGAGAAATATAATCGAAGGACTCGGGGCCAAGGCCTACAAGACCTATCGAATATTTGAAAAAACAATATACTAGCTAGCAAGACCATTTATGAACAAAAAAACAAGCTTCTTTGACGCTGTTTTGCTCGCGGGAGACAGAAGACAGGATGACCCTTTGCTGCAAAGGTTTAATGTGCCTGCAAAGGCCCTTATAAAGGTTGGAGATACTCCCATGATAATAAGGGTAATAGATGGCCTTATAAGATCAGGCCTTATAAAAAGGATTTTTATTTGCGGACAAGATCAGGAGGTTTTTGTCCGACTTAGACCAATAGACGAACTAATGAAAAAAGGCAGGCTCTTTTGGATTCAAGGTGAAAAGGGACCTAGCCTTAGCGCCTACAAGGCGCTTAAGGCTTCAGGGGGAGAGCGTCCTGTAATTTTGACTACCTGTGATCATGCCCTTCTTGCCCCAAAACATGTAGGCTTCTTCTGTGACAGGGCCCTTGATACTGGAGCAGACCTTGCCATAGGCGTTGCAAGATTAGAGAAGGTAAAAGAACGATTTCCACAAGCTAGACGTACTTCCTACAAGTTTAAAGATGGTAGCTACTGTAGCTGCAACCTGTTCGCCTTTATGAACGAAAAGGCCTTTAAGGCCGCAGAATTTTGGAAAAATATCGAGGCCAGGAGAAAAAACCCATTAAAAATCATTTGGGGTTTTGGCTGGATATGGGCCCTCTGGTACCTTTTGGGCCAACTAACCTTGCAAAAGGCCCTTGAACGGGCTTCTCATGTCATTGGTTGCAGGCCAGGCGCTGTTATAATGGACTTTCCCGAAACGGCTATTGATGTAGATTCCTATAAGGACTGGTTATTTGTGGAAAAATTATTAACGAACAGCAAAAATTATCTTTTAAAGACATAGACAAGCCTTAGGTCTACATGACCTACAACATCGTTGTCACCCCTTATCCTTGTTATGATCCCACTTTTTGGCTCTACAAAAATTTCTATATGATGCTGAAGGCCGATAAGAGAGAATGTCTCTTGATATCTGCCATCAACCACCGATTGGGCCTGGATTCTATATATATAAGAACTGGTTTTCTTTTTTTTCTTTACAAAACCGTGGGGCGAGCTCTCATGAAAACGTATTTGGGAGGACTTTTCCTTTTTAAAGGAAACAGTTACTGCATGCAGACACTTTTTGCCAAAGACAAGGATTGATACCTTTTCTTTAATGCCGTTATGTGCAAGATGTGAAACCAGATAGATTAGAGACAGGGGCTCTGAAACAATTTTTCCAGTTTTTCTCACGACTTCTAAGGGGTAGCGATAAAAAGATCTATAACGTTTGGTCCATTTAGCAGGGCTTAAAATCTCTTCGCCTTCCCTGGGCCTTATACTAAGCCTGGATACCCCTTTGTTCTGCCACACATAAAGCTTAAGCCATTTGTTACCACTTTTTTTCCACCTTACCCTCTGGAGTGCCTTGATATTTTCTGGCCGAAACCACACAAAGTGCTCATACTTTTCCTGCGGCAGAACCAGGCTCATTGTAACGGTTTCGGCTGAAAGAAGCAGTACACCCTCTTGTGGCCAGGGGCATCTGAAGTCATCCAACTTTATATCATTAAGGGGATAAGGACACAGGGATGCTCCATCATCTATTGTCAATTTTACCAAAAAACGGGTAAGGGGCTTTTCACCTTCAAGGGTCAACTGCTTCCACTGGGGCAACCACTCTTCATCCTTCAATTGGTTAGAGGCATAAGACAGGGCAGTAAACATGCTTAACAACAAACATAGGATGCAAAATGCCATCCCGCTACAAACCAGGAGCCTGCTATGTTTTGGTATAAAAAATATCATCTAAGCCGATAAAGAACGAACCGATTATTTTGACACACCCTTTCAAAGGGAAAGAAACGATTCCTGCTGACAAGAAGATAGTTCACATTGTATCTGGTAGCAATGTTCAACAGTCTTTCATCTGAAAGCGTCTCAAAATTTTTTTGACACACCTTTCTGCAGGGTGTTCCTTGACACGGTATGTTCTTTTCCATGCCACACAATAGTTTCATTCTGTAAAACCATTCCCTTGCGACATCGGGAGGGAAAAAGAGACCATGGCTCTTCCAGGATACAAACACGCTCCTTTCACTATAAAGCCTCAGACCTTTTAGAGAAGGAGAGGCCATTATAAAGGCAGAGACGGGAGTATTTCTTTTTATACACTTCGATATAGAAACTAGTTCATTTCTCGGAACAAAGATACGTATGTTGTCTTTTAATATACAAACGGTCAGCCCCCCAATGGCTGTCACAATGAATATAACTCTTATAGTCCTTAACAAATTGATATTACGAAACATCCTGTCCAGGACAAGCGCAAAACTTGCAAACCCCATGATCCTTAAAAGGACATCTGAACGAAAAAGATACAGGTTGAAGGCAATAGGAAGAGGAACAAGCTTTGTGAAAATGAAACCGGCAATACAGCAAAGAACAAGCCCGATCGCCATATAAATCAGACGTCTTGCCATCCTTTCATTTTGTACTTTCAAAAACATCGTTAAAGCCGAAAAAATAACGGCCAAAACCAAAACGAACGAAGTCCTTTCTAGCATTCCAGAATGAGACAAGAGAAGGTGATGAGGCACTCTGAACTTTACCATTTGGAAAAGCTGGTTGCCCCAATCGGTATCAAACCATGGATAGCCACTATAACTGCCAAACAACTGCATGAAAGAGAAATGAATGAAAAAGAAAAACGAAAAGGGAATAGAAAGGCGGAAAAGGGCCTTCAGACAGTCACGACTTCTTAAGACCTCTAAAAAAAGCGGAAAAAACAGTGCGCCAAAAAGTATCAGGCCAAGCTGTTGATGCAAATAGAACACAGAACTTGCGGTCAGGGATGCATATAGGTATCTATCGGACAGGAAAAAATTCATGGCCTTTATGCATAAGGGCAAAACAAAAAAATATGGAACGAGCCTAAGCGTTACAAGATGAAAGTGTGAGATGGAAACAAAAAGATGGGAATATGGCAAAAGAAGTAACAAGGCCAGATCGCGGGTTTTTTTCCTTATGCCCAGTATTTCAAAAAATTCATCCATCCAAGCTATATAACCGTAAAGAACTGCGCAGTAGACAACAAAAAAGACATATTCCAGACGAATATGTGTCAGCTTTGAAAACCATGCAAGACTGATAAAGAGTCCCGATTTGACATACCAGGGGAATATCATCTGATGGGCAAAATCCGTAATATAAAGATGGGGATTAAAAAAATGGATTACTGTTGGAAGCTGGGAGACATGATCCCCTGTACCAAAACGGTACCCGCCCACAACTACAAAGAGCATCATAAATGCGAGGTATTTTAAAAACCTGCTGAAATTCATTGCCACAATGTCAAGTTATCATTATTTATTGTTAAGCAACAAGGGGGGACTTTTTCACTACAGTCACCTTGTCTAAAGAACAAGGGAACAGGACGCATGTCGCAATATCTCAATCATTAGAACATAAAAAACCACACAGACCATCAGACGACTTGTCTTGATTTAGTTGAACCTGTTTATGAAAAGGCTTTTATATCGCACGCTGTTAAAATTAACTTCACAGAATGTAACGTAATTTTTGGGTAAATTAATGCACAATTTCTTGTTAAAGTTCAGGTTCTTTGATACTATCAGGTGTTTTAAAGAGAAGAAAAATACAGAGCCCACGCTGAGATACAGCCACGTATTGGCACAAAGCAGGGGCATCAAAAAGGCACGTGAACATGAATCAAAGTCAGGCGTTAGTCTATCCTGCTGCAGAAAACAAAAAAGATGCTGAAAAAAACTCCAAGATAGAGACAGGGCCAACACCGTCACAAAATACAATTCCTGTCAGGCATGGGACCTTTGACACCCTCACCCAGGCCCTTGACTATGCGGCAAAGGGTGTAACGGGGTTCAACTTCTACAGCAGACGCGGCAAACTCTTAAAGAGTATCCCATACAGTCAGCTCAGAAAGGACGCCAGGACCCTTGCAAGAAAAATTCTTTATACCGGGACCCCTCGTGGAAGCCATATGGCCATAGTGGCCAATACACATTCTGACTTTGTTAGATTCTTTTTTGCCTGCCAATACGCAGGGCTTGTTCCTGTTCCCATGCCCATTGTCATGCATTTCAGCGGAGCCAAGGGATATATAAAACAGATTAAGCGACTTCTTAAACTCAGTAGTGCCAGGCTGGCCGTAGCCACGTCCGACTATATCTCCTTTTTAAGGGAAGCCTCGAAAGGATTGAATCTCGATTTAATAGGCTCTCCTGAAGAATTTGACAGACTTCCAGAATCAAATGCCAAACTCCAATCCCTTGGGCCATCGGAGCTGGCATATTTGCAGTTTACATCAGGCAGTACAAGGTTTCCAAAGGGGGTTATGGTTAGCCAAAGTGCTGTGATGAACAATATCCATATAATCACTGGCCATGGTATAAACTGTCAAAATGGAGACAGGGCCATATCATGGCTTCCCTTTTACCACGATATGGGCCTTGTAGGGCTCGTGCTTGCTACCCTTGGCTCTCAGCTTTCTGTTGACTTCTTTTCTACGGCTGACTTTGCAATGAGACCAGGCCTCTGGATAAGGCTTATGTCTGAAAACAAGGGGACAATCTCCTTCAGCCCTCCCTTTGGCTACGAGTTAGCTGCCATGAGACTCAGAACAAATGATATTGAAAAATTTGACCTGTCCAGCTGGAGGGTTGCAGGAGTCGGGGCCGAGATGATACGGCCTGAGCTGCTGGAAAAATTTGCTGACCGTCTTTCAGTATGCGGCTTTGATTCAAAGGCCTTTATGCCCTGTTATGGGATGGCTGAATGTTCTTTGGCCGTTAGCTTTTCAGAAGTTGGCCAAGGCCTGAAAATAGACAAGGTAGATCTGCAGAAACTTGCTGAAAACAACGAAATAGCCAAACTCGAACAAGATGTATCAAATGGTCCAAAGATCAAGGAATTTGTCCGATGTGGGCAGCTCCTTCCTGGCTTTGAGGCCCAGATCAGGGATCAAGAAGGTCAGATGGTGCCAGATGGACAATGTGGCACCCTCTTTCTTAAGGGGCCAAGCATTATGGAAGGATATTTCAACGACCCTGAAGCAACCAAGGAGGTCCTTTCTCCTGAGGGTTGGTTAAATACAGGAGACATCGCCTATATTTCGGATTCAGAGATAGTAATTACAGGCCGCTCTAAGGATCTTATAATAATCAACGGCAGGAATATCTGGCCTCAAGACATAGAATACCTTGCAGAGACCATGAAGGAAGTCCGTATCGGAGATGCTTGCGCCTTTTCTGTAACAGATCCCCAGGGAAGGGAACGTGCGGTAGTAGTCGTACAGTTCAGAAATTCCAATGGGACAAATCCTCAGGCCTTTGTTGACAGGCTCAAAGGACTCATTGCTACAGAACTTGGCATCGATTGCCATGTGGAAATTGTACCCAAGAATACCCTGGTAAGGACCACTTCTGGCAAGCCATCACGAAGCGGCACAAAAAAACGGTGTCTCAAGCGGGGCCTTATTAGACTTGCCTAGGTATTGATAAAAATGTCTGTCAAAATTCCCATCTAGAACCCCAATTCCCAGCATGAAAGAAATCAGAACCGTTGCACTTACAGGAGCCACAGGGTTTATAGGCATAAACATCCTTGGAGTGCTTATACGTCAGGATATTCACGTCAGGGCTCTGTATCGCCCCAGGTCTTTGCACAAAAGGCCTGATCTGCCAGGCATTTCATGGATCGAGGGGGACCTTTCAGACCCTGGATCCCTAAAAAACCTTGTAGAAGGAACAGATGCAGTAATCCACTGTGCTGGATTGACCAAGGCCACCAGACCGGAGGATTTCTTTCGTGTAAATACTGATGGCACAAAAAATCTGCTAAAAATAATACAAGAACAGGAGCTCGCCAGACGATTTCTGTTCATTTCTTCCCTTGCCGCTCGCCACCCTGAACTTTCCCCCTATGCAACCAGTAAGCTGCGTGCAGAACGGTTGGTAAAAAATGAATGCCCTGTGCCATGGACTATACTAAGACCGCCTGCCGTTTATGGGCCAGGAGACAGGGAAATTCTTCCTCTCTTCAAGGCCATGGATAAAGGCATTGCCCTCATTCCTGCTCCTAGATCAAATCGTTTTTCTCTTCTTCATGTATTTGATTTGGCTGAGGCTGTCTTGGAACTTATCCTGTCTTTAAAAGGCAAAAAAGAGACCATAGAAATCCATGACGGCACTCCGGGAGGGTACAGCTGGAGTGATGTAATCAACATATTTGAAACCGTTAAGAAAAAAAGAGTTCTTCCTGTCAGCATCCCGCCGTTTTTGCTCAAGGCAGTGGGGCTTGCCGGAGTTGCCATTTCTACCCTGTCTTCTCAACCAGTAATGATAACTTCCTGGAAGGTTAGGGAACTTCTGCACCCAAATTGGGTCTGCAACAATGGCATGAAAGGCA
>JAMOVK010000055.1 GCA_027067775.1 Deltaproteobacteria bacterium | reverse complement strand
TAAGTTATCCTTTAGTTTTTAATTATGATCGATTTACTGTCCATGCTTATCTCATATCCAGCCTGTCCATCACATTCAACGGTTTGAATCAAAAATGGCCGAGCTGCTCTATCACCAAGAACTTTGACAATCGCCTTCTTTAGTTTTGATTTGCGCTGTTGGAACCAATCCTTTTGTTGTTCTGCTGTCCGTTTTTGGGCTATTTCTTCAACTCGCTCAATCATGCCACTCATCTTCCCGACAATTCTGGCATAGACTTCAATGTAATCCTCTACAAAGGCATCAGCGTCTGGAACCAAAGGCGGTTCATTATTTTTCCTGCGTTCACACATCCAAAGATAAAGCGCCAGATCGGCGTCATTCATCTCTATTTTCATGCCGTTTAAACGAATTTCCTTTTTTCCGACATTGATTTCGATGGTCTCTGGCTGGGCAAAACGCTGAATGGCCTCAACAGTCTCTTGAAATCCAGCCGTACCAGTAAGCAGCGCCTCAGGAACCTGATAACGCATACGGACAAAGGGTATGTCAGAAAGTATGATGTTGGCCTCATCCGTAGAGTAGTAAGTGTTGTTGATGGCAATTCGGCGTGGTACAGGTGGCGGATAAAAAAATTTTTCATTTTCTTGAAATGGTTTGGCAACCAATACATGAGAAAGACGATCCTGCATACGGCCATACAGGCTCAGGGCATAACCTGCATAATAAGACATGGTTTTTCTCCCTCCGGCCAGGGAAAGGTGCAGTGAAGAATTCTTGTTTTTTGTAAGTTCACGTACTTTATTGGTGATAAAATCAGCAATGATGCGGTTATGTTCGCTAGAGTGGGCGTCATTGATATAGAGCCCATTTTCGCCAGCTATTACATGAATATTTTCTTCATTAAAAGAAATTTGCTGCATATTGTAATCTTTGCAGAAATTATAAAACTCTCCCTCCCTGCCAGTGACGCCTAGTAAGGCATTTTTGGCAGAATTTGCCCCTTCTGTCGTTGTAATCAGATGAATTTCTGTAGGCACAAAAGCTGGTTCTGAATCAACCGCCAATTTGTATAGGGTCTCGGTTACAATCTGAGGCGTTTTGCCTATGATGCAAAGCAGAATACGCACAGGATATTCATGGGGTGCGAGCATTTTTTCCTCCAAATTTTGCGTAGATTGTTTGAAGTAAAAATAGCTGCATATTTTTGGCCCGCAGACCTCGCAAGTTTGCAAGATTTTATAAACGCAAATTTTTTTCTTCCTCTCTATTTATCAATAGAGGTAAGCGTATAGTGTCCAAATCCTTTACTGGCCTGTTTGCCAACATTCAGCCATTGGCCAAGGTATATCCAAGGCCAGAGATCATCCTGATGCTCAAGCTCTAAAAGAAGAGAACCGCGGACAGCAAGACATTTGCTCTTATCCTTAAAATAACGGTAAGCGAGATCGACAGTTATATCTGACTCAACGACGGATGGATTCTCTGCAAGTGTGCGTAATCGTTTATAGTCTGCTTCTAGAGCAATACCTGTATATGGTTCATGTAAAGATGAAATCCGCCTAATAATCTGCATAAGGAATTTTGTAAGGTTTAAGCCTTCTTCTATCTTTGTATTTGAGGGCAAGAGATAGGGAGTCAAAAAGGTGAATCGAATACGCTCTGGTGCTGGAGGAATTGAGGGTGATCCTGCTATGCCATCTGCTATAATGGCCTGGTTGGTCATAATTAACCTATCAAGCGGATTGGGACCAGTTTGCATAACTTCAATTAATCTAAAAGTAGAACGTTTTTTACCTAATCCATACATTCCAACATGAGCCATGGCTCGAATTATTGCTGGCAACCGTTCATTAGCCCTTCCTACAAGTATAAGAGTTGCTGAAAAGGACGCTCCAGGAGGAATTTTCTGAGAATATTCTTTTACCTCAGAGCGGAAAATGTGTGGATTGGGAATAGTGCGCATGTGTTTGGTAACCCCTATCTTGTCCCCTGGAGGATTGGGGCTGGATATTAAAAAAGAGTAGTCACAATCATGACGGTGTATACAAGCTTCACATTTTTCATTGTCCGCCATACAAGATAGCTTTTTAAGTGCTAAACCAAACACACTGCGCCATAGCGGATCTGCAAAGGCAGGAAGCGCAACAGGATCAATTGCTTGGAAAATAAACGTGTATTCTGCAATGGATAATTTTGGGACCATGACAGCTTAACCGAGTAAATTTATTATAAAAATCCATTTAAACGACAAGACGACCAATAAACTAGCAAAAACTCCAGCCAAAGATTAACCAATCACTAAAATTAATATATATTGGGGTTAATGAAAATTTTCAACAAAAAAATTTCAAAAGGTATTAAGAGCAGATAAACTATCGTCTACTTATCACAACCTCTGAAGATCTGAAGAGATGAGAAATATAGGACAACCGTATTATTACTGTTTTTAGATGACATGAACCGTCATTACAAGCCCAGAAGGGCCGGAAAACAATCTTCATTGTCATTGCAGAGGCGGCGCAGCTACTGTGAGCGATCTCCAACTACCCTGCTGCCTTAAGTGGGATTGCTTCGTCGGCGCATTCGCACCTCCTTGCAATGACAGCAATCACTTTGTCATCTCTTTTACGCTTTCAGTAATAAAAAGCTAATAAATATGGCGTGCAACCTGTTGCAGGATGTGACTAGTTAGTCGACCTTGAAAAACCCACATTTCAGACAATGTAGCCTGCATAAGCTGGCTTTTTACTACTTTGCAAGCTGAGCAAATAAGACAAAAAAAGGCTGCTACCCAGCG
>JAMOVK010000054.1 GCA_027067775.1 Deltaproteobacteria bacterium | reverse complement strand
TTCCGGAGATTGAGAACAAGTACAAACGCCAGATTGAGGCATACAAGGTCATGTCAGATGATGAGCTGTTTGACGTGCAGCAGGTTAGGGTTTCAATTCCAGAGGCAGACATGCCTGGCAGGCCTGCAAGAAGGGTTCAGTGTGACAGGTGCGGTGAGTGGGTCCAGGATTACAGGGATGTGGAAAAAGACGGCAAGACACTGTGCAAGGCCTGTGCATTTGGTGCCTACTATGAGATAATTTCGTAATGGAGCAACCTATGAATGGACAAAGGTGTATCCAAGAGGGACAGGGGCCAGGGGTTAAAAAATTAGTGCCAGTGGATAAGGCCGTAGGTATGGTATTGCCCCATGATGTAACGGAGATAGTACCCGGTAAGAAAAAGGGGCCTGCATTCAAAAAGGGTCATATCATTCGTGCAGAAGATGTGGCCAAGCTGAAAGATCTTGGCAAGTTCAACATATACTGTCTGGAACTAGGGCCGGAAGATGTTCATGAAAACGAGGCAGGGCTGACTCTGGGTCGTCTTGCCTGTGGTCCTGGAGTTGAAACCAGTCTCAAGGTTGTAGAGGGGAAGGTTGCTTTCAAGGCTGCCAGGGATGGGCTTTTTAAGGTGGACAAGGATATCCTTTTTCAGATAAATCTCCTTGGAGACATAATGATATCCTCCAGACATTCCAACAGCCTTGTAAAAAAAGGAGATATTGTTGCAGCTGGCAGGGCCATCCCTCTGGTTATAGACAGACAGACACTGAGACGCGCACAACAATTGTTAGAACAGGCCAACGGATTGTTGCAGGTGCTTCCGTGGCAGATTTCCAGAGCGGCCATTGTGGTGACGGGGAGAGAGGTGTTTGAAGGGCGAATAGAAGATGCCTTTGGACCAGCTATGACCAAGAAGCTCACATCTTTGGGTGTCGAGGTAATCGGTCTTGAAAAGGTTCCTGATGATACCTCCCTTATTTCTCAGGCAATAAAAAGGGCATTGTCCCTGGGTGCCGGTCTGGTTCTCTGCACTGGTGGAATGTCCGTGGATCCAGATGATGTCACCAGAAAGGGAATAGCAAAAGCAGGTGCACAAGGGATTACATATGGAAGCCCGGTGTTGCCAGGTGCAATGTTTTTAGTAAGTTATATCGGAAAGGTGCCGGTACTTGGCATCCCGGCCTGCGGGATGTACTTCAAGACCACAGTTCTTGACTTGGTTTTGCCCCGTATCTTGGCAGGAGAGCGAATCGGCAGAAAGGAGATAGCATTACTTGGTCACGGGGGGCTTTGCCTTTCTTGCAAGAAGTGCCATTATCCAGTCTGCCCCTTTGGAAAATGATCAGATGACAGGAGAGAATCATGTTCATACTTAGCAATTTTATAAAGTCTGTTGCAACAGTCATTCACATACTGCTAAATCTATACATGTGGATTTTTATAATCCGGGCCCTTATCTCATGGGTCAGCCCCGATCCCTACAATCCCATTGTTCGTTTTCTTTACAATGTGACAGATCCGGTGATGAACCGTGTTAGAAGATATCTTCCCCTGCACTTTGGGGGTATTGATCTTACTCCCATGGTAATAATTCTTGTCATCATATTTTTGGACAGCTTTTTGGTTCCCAGTCTTTATGAGTTAGCCATAAGATTATCTTAAGGAGGACACGGTCATGTCCATCACTCCTAATGAAATCCTTGAAAAGGAATTTTCAGTAAAGTTTAGAGGTTATGACAGGGAGGAAGTTGGAGCATTTCTTGAGGAGGTTGCGAACTATCTTGCTGTTGTTATTCGTGAGAGGAACGAGTTAAAGGATAGGGTCCTTGCCTTTAAAAAGCAGATAGCCATGATGAAACAGCAGGAGGCTGAGTTCAGGCGTGCGCTTACTGCAGCTCATCAGGCGGCTGAAGATATGAAAAGCGGGGCACAGAAGGAGGCTGAACTCATAATAGACAGGGCAAAGCTCGATGCTGACAGGATAATACAGGATGCTCACCAGGAGGCTATTGAACTTGAGGACAGGATTAGACGTCTCAGGATGTTGCAAAGGGAGACGGTATTTAAGATAAGGTCTTCATTCAAGGGTTTTTTGAGAATACTTGACGATGAGATGGCTCTTCCGCCTGAAGAAGTGGATGAGACGCTTAAGATAGCGGCACAGGAAGTGCGGGCGATTCAGGAAGATCAAGTTAAAGGTTCCGAGGTAAACGAGATAGATACCAAGGATTCCAATGATACCACAGTCGAATCCCAACCATCCAGTGAGGATATGGAAAATGACACGGAACAATCTCGTGAAATAGAAGAGATTGAAATGGAGTTGTCAGATCTTGAAAAGCGGGAAAGGTTGAAAAAGGATTTTGGTTTTGAGCCTTCAAAACTTTGGCCAGATGACTAAGGTCAAGATCAGCTTTTAAATTTTGTAAAAAAATCTTTTGCAAGCTCCCTTATTTGACTCATAGAATCTGTTTTAAAAAGGCTGTTTCTAAAGGCAGCGCTATTTTTCATGCCTTTTGTATACCAGGCCAGATGTTTTCTGGCAGTTTTAACGGCTGCATGACCGTTATAAAATTTTTCTATTGCATTTAAATGATATTCTATGATTTCAAGGACATAATTCATATCAGGCAGTAATTCTTTTCCTGTTTCAAGGCCTTTTTGAATCGTTCTTATTATCCATGGCCTTCCAATGGTAGCTCTTCCGATCATGATGCCGTCAGCCCTTGACTCGCTAAGACACCTTTTGGCATCCAAGAGACAGCAGATGTCACCATTTGCAACAACTGGGATTGAAACATGTTCCTTGACCCGGCTTACCAAGTGCCAATTTGCCTTTCCGGAAAACATCTGGCTTCTGGTGCGGGCATGAACAGTTATCATGGCCGCACCAGCCTGTTCCAGACTCTTTGCAAAAAGAGGTGCGTTGATGGTTTTATAGTCCCAACCTAAACGGATTTTGCATGTAACAGGAATTGAAACCCTATCTACCATCTTTACAACTATCCTTGCAGCCAGCTCGGGTTTATTCATAAGGGCGGCTCCAGCCCCTGTTTTTACAACCTTTTTTTGAGGGCATCCCATGTTTATGTCAATGGCACTGGCCCCAGCAGCCTCACACACCGCAGCAGCTTCTGCCATGCATGTGGGGTCGGCACCAAATAGCTGTACAATAATAGGTTGTTCTTTTTTAAGAGTTGATATCATGGCCAGGGTCTTTTCATTTTTAAAGACAAGGCCGTTGGAAGAAATCATTTCCGTAAATGTGACTTTAGCTCCACATATGCGAGCAGTCTGCCTGAAAGGGAAATCGGTTATTCCTGCTAAGGGAGCCAAGAAGACCCTTGTTTTTAGATGCAGCCCGCGGCTAATTTTCACTGTAAGCTTTTCTTTAGTCAGATTTACTTTTACTCAGTTGATGTCCTAGATGCAGAAGACTTCTCAACTATCATGTGCACATGATCTTTTTTGCGTTCCTGAAACACTATGCGTCCTCCAACAACGGACAGAAGTCTTTTCATTTTAGCTACGGTATCCGGCCTTATGTAGACTTCCACCCTGTCACCAGGTGGTATCTCCGGGTTTCTAAAGCGTAGACCTACGCCAACTATGGCCTTTCAGCAGTCTTTTCTGCTATCTATTACAAGGGAGATCCTGTCTTTTGATTCCATGTCCTTGTCTTGGCTGCAACCAGGGGAAAAAGTGAATAATGTTGCCAATAGCACAAGAAGAAATGGGACTTTCATCTGGCCATTGATCCTGTTGCATGAATAATATAGCCTATTACCTTGTAAATCAGTCGGGCGCATGTGAATTCTGGATAGTGAAGCCCAGGTATAGGGGCCAGTTCAACTACATCAAAGCCTACTATACGATGGCGCTTGGTTGCTTCCCTGATAATGTAGGTCAGCTCATACCAGTCAAGCCCGCCTGGCTCAGGTGTGCCAGTGGCAGGCATTACAGATGGATCCAGGCAGTCTACATCTATGGTTATGTAAAGGTTTTCGGTCTCTATCCGTGCCAGTATGCTGTCTGTAGCGCCTTTTAGCCCCCTTTTTATCAAGGCCGCAGTGATAGGGAGGGCATTCATTTTTTTTAAAAGATCCCATTCCTCCTTGGATGAAGAACGGACTGCTGCCTGAACTACACGGCACCTTTCCATTGCCCGTCTTGCCACACATGCATGACTCAGGCGCGTGCCTTGGTACTCGTCTCTCATGTCGGTATGTGCATCCAGCTGCAACACCGTTAGTCTGTCAAAGATGTTGGATGCGGCCTCGATAATTCCAATGGAAATGGAGTGATCGCCACCAATAAAGATCGGGATTTTTTCCTGATCAAAAAGCTCCCTGGCCTTATTTTGACAAAGTTCCTTGGCCTTATGGGGTTCTATTGGCATCTCCACAGGCGGCATGGTGTGGATGCCGGCCTCATAGGGTTCCGTTTCCAGCTCTTCATCAAAGAGTTCTAGCTGTTGAGACGCCTCGATTATGCGAGCAGGCCCATTTCGTGCCCCTACTCCATAACTTGCAGTGGCATCGTAGGGCAACGGGCATATTGCAAAGCCGGCATCCCTGAGCTGGGCTGCGTAAGATGGGCCAAGGAATTGATAGCCCATGGGTTGCTAGACCGTCATGTGGCTTCGCTCGTCTTTTACAAATTCCTGAACGCTTCTGATGACTTTAGGGAATTCCTGGCCGCGGCTGAGGAGTTTTATTTCCATTTTTTCTATGGAGAAGGCCTCTTTGATGCGTTTAATGGCAAAGTCTGCATCAAACTGCTTGCAGGAAAAGATATCAAGGCTCAGATATAGCTTGTCTGGGAATGTATGGATACTGATATGACTTTCAGCAATTAGGACAAAGCCGGATATACCCCAGTCTTCAGGCACCTTGCCAGAGTATTTAAAGACGTAAGGGGGCATTATTTTTGTCATATTAATTTCGTCCGGGCATCTACTCAAAAAATCATAGATACCGTTGAGATCCATGAGCTTTTCGCGATCACACCCATAACCATCAAGCATCAGGTGCTGACCAAATCCATATTCGACTTTAGCCATTTTTATGCCCTCCTTTTTATCACCTGGTGCGAAAGCCAGGGCATTTTATGTTAGAGAAAACTGTCCGTTACCCGATAATAAAATTGTTGAAAATCTGGTTTGTCTTTTTTGCATTATCAGGTAAAATCCCAAACGGTTTGCATTTTTGCATGGCAAAATGCAGGCAAGTCAGCAAATATACAGTAGCCCAAAAAAAACTGCCACTATTTTTTTAAAAAATATTGTGAAAAGAGACAAAATAATAATAGCCAACAGGGGCGAGATCGCCATTAGGATAATGCGTGCATGTCGACAGCTTGGCCTCGACTATGTAGTAGTTTACACAGAAGAAGACAGATGTTCTGGCCATGTCAGGGCTGCAACTGTTGAAAAAGGGGAAGATGCTGCCTTTAAGATCTCTAATTACAAGGATCCAAACGAGATATTTTCTGTAGCCGATCACTGTGGTGCTACAGCCATTCATCCAGGTTACGGCTTTTTTTCTGAGGACTTCCGTTTTGCCAGAAGAGCCACTGTCAGAAACAGACCCATTTCATTTATAGGGCCAAGATGGGAGGTTATAAGAGATCTTGGAAGCAAGATAAATACCAAGAGGATAGCCAAGTTCCTGGATATTCCGGTTATTCCAGGTTCTGATGAGCCAATCTATTCAGAAATAGAGGCCGAAGCCCTAGCAGAAGAGCTTTTTCAAAAGCAGCGAGAAGAGGGAATAAAGAGGCCATCCATACTGGTCAAGGCCAGTGCTGGCGGCGGAGGTATGGGAATTGAGGAAGTAACCCATCTTGATGTCTTTAGACAGGTATACAGGCGTATCCAGAACTATGCAAAGAGACAGTTTGGTGATGAAGGGGTCTTGATAGAGCAGTGTATGAAGGATTATCACCACCTAGAGGTGCAGCTTTTGTGTAGCAGGCATAAGGAGGTGGTCCACTTTGGTACGAGAAATTGCACGATCCAGAGCACAGGTCGCCAAAAACGTGTGGAGGTTGCCCCCGGCTTTGATCCTGAGTACGTGCATTATCCCTTTGACGCTGCCAAGGTTCTTGATGAAATAGTTGATTATTCCATTCGTCTTGCCAAAGAGGTGGAATATGACAACGTGGGAACGTGGGAATGGATTGTGACAAGGGACGGCAAACCGTACCTTTTGGAGGTCAATACAAGGATACAGGTAGAAAATGAGATATCTGCATGCATCTCGCGCATTTCCAGACAAAAGGGGCCAGTTAATCTTATTAAGGAACAGATTCGCACCGCCCTTGGAGAAAAGCTACGCTACAGTCAGAAACATATAACCTTTGAAGGAACAAGTATAGAGTTGAGAATAGTTGCAGAAGATGTGAAAAGGGGCTTTGCCCCCTGGTGTGGCACTATAACCAGGTTTGAATTTCCGCAGGAGCCCTGGTTGCGTGTCTATACCCATGTGCCTCATGACGAGCCTTATGAGATTCCAACCGAGTACGATCCCAACCTGGCACTTGCCATAGTATGGGGTCAGGATACCGAGGAGGCAAAGATTAGGGCAAAGGATTTTCTGACACGAACCCGGATAGAGGGTGAGGACAGTTTGGGTAAGCCAATAGTGACGAATCTTGCCTATTTGAAACAAAAAGTAGATGATGTTTTGAGATTTTTATAATCCAAAAATCTAAAAGGATAAGATAAACAGATTCTGTTCAAAGAAAATAAATGGATCAAAAAAGGATATTAGACAGCGGCAAATATCTTAACGAGTTTGCCGATCGTATAAACTATCTTGCTGATATCAAAGGCGGGCTAGAATGGGGTAGCCTAAAAGAGCTTCTTCAGCGTGTACAAAATCTCAGGTCCAATATGTTTGATCTGAGAGAGGACGAACTTTTTGTTGAGCTGGATCAGATTGACAGGCGTCTGGAGTACATGGAGGATCTGGTAGCCCAGGATCTTTCGCCAATAGAGGTGGTTAACATAGTAAGAAGCCCTCAGCGTTTTACACTCCAAGATATTCTGGAAAACTGTTACGATTCCTTTACAGAGCTTGGTGGCGAGGGAGAATGCAACATAGACCCGGCAGTGGTTGTGGCCAGAGCTACCATTACTCGCAGGGTGAAGAACAAGATATATTATCATCAAGTAATGGTGATAGGTCACGAAAAGGGGTACGGAGAGGAGTTCAGAAACGGAGGCTGTGCCAAGCCCTGGGGTAATGAAAAGGCCCTTCGTTACATGAAGGTTGCCGAGACAGAGGGTATTCCCATCCACAGTTACATCTTTACGCCTGGAGCCTATCCTATTGAGGACTATCCTGGAGCTGCCCAGCAGATTGCAAGAAACCTGTTCCAGATGGCTCGTTTGAGAGTCCCTGTAGTGGCCTTTATTTCTGAGGGTGGTTCAGGGGGTGCTGAGGCAATAGGTCTGGCAGACATACGTCTTATGGCCTCTAGAGGTTACTATTCGGTTATCTCTCCAGAAGGTGCGGCAGCCATAGAGGGCAGGATAAAGGAGGGAGGTAAGGTCCCAAGGGAACTTGTTGAGCACTGTGCAGCTCAACTTAAGATGACCGCAGAAGACAATCTTAAGCTCAAGACCATTGACCGGATAATCCAGGAGCCTCCTCTTGGTGCCAGGCGAAATAACTTTGGCTTTTTTAAGCAGCTTCGCTACGAAATGGTCAGGGCTACCGACGAGGTGGTACTTCAGACAAAAAGTTTTAGGGCCTTCCGTTCTTATGCCCTTAAGCGTCAGGGCAAGGAAAAAGATAACGGCAGGACCTTTAATGACGAGTTTGACATTCACATCAAATGGTCACTTACGGAGTCGGAAAAAAAGAGGCTTGTTGAACTCAGGTCCAGGAAGTACAGGGCCCTGGGAAAGGGTTACAAAGAACTGAGACAATCCGTGTTAAGTCGTCTTGGGCATGCGGTGGAGTCTGTTAAGCAGAATTACTACGACATTCGTTACGGTCTTTTGAGACAGCATTCCAGGCAGGTCCAAAAGCTTATAGAGGAGGTCTCTAGCGAGGGTTCCGTCTTTTTAAAGACAGTGACCGAACCGGTAAGGGAGGCATACGATTTCGTGTTTCCCAAGCCCAAGGTTGCAAACGGGATTAACCAGTATGATCCCCTGAGGAAAAGCATATTCATGCAGGAGTGGGAACAGTACATTAGCCCCCTTGCAAACGAGGACAAGACGGTGAGCTGTCCTAATGCAGAAAAGTACGGTTGTAAAGACCTTTGGGTGCCAGATCTCTATGGAGAATTTAGTGGTGTCTGTCCTACCTGCGGCCATCATTTTCCTCTTGAATACCAGTGGTATCTGGAAAACCTCTTTGATCCAGGCTCTGTGCGTGAATTTAATCAGCACATCATCTCTGCTAATCCGTTAAAGTTTCAAGGGTTTGATGAGAAACTCAAAAAGGCTGTTGAACATACTGGTAGACGTTCTGCCATTATCACCTTTGACGCCTCTGTCTTTGATATAAAGATTGTGGTGGCCATGTTATACAGCGATTTTAGAAGCGGTACCGTAGGTTCTGCCGAAGGAGAAAAATTTATAAGGGCCTGTGACAGGGCCCGGACTACAAGACGTCCTTTTCTTGCCTATATTCATACAACCGGTGGCATACGTATCCATGAAGGGACCTTGGGGGTTATCCAAATGCCAAGATGTACCTTGGTTGTCAGAGAATATATAGACAGCGGAGGGTTGTATATAGTGGTGTATGATAATAATTCCTATGCCGGTCCTGTTGCGAGTTTTCTTGGATGTTCCCCCTATCAGGTTGGTATTCGTTCTTCTCGTATCGGTTTTGCAGGGCCAAGGGTTATTCGAGAGACCACTGGAGCAGATGTTCCCCCTGATTATCATAGTGCAAAGAACGCATTAAAGCGCGGCCACATACAGGGAATCTGGGACAGGAGAGAGTTTAGGAAAAACCTGTTTGAGGCCCTGATGACAATGGGCGGACCCCATCTCTATTACAAGTAGGCCAGTTATGGATATAAATCTCAATGACCTGTTAAGAAAGTATAAATCCCATCCCTATGAAGATCATCAGATTAAGGTGCCCCATACCGGCACTGTAAGGCTTCACGTGAAGGAAGGGCAGGATGTAACAGGGCCTAGTGGTCAGTGGCGTCACAGGCCTGGGACATTGCTTTATGTCTTGGAACGTGAAGGTAACCCCAAACGCATGACCTCAAAATATACGGGTACTGTGGCAGAGTTACGTACCGAGCTAGAGGGGTGTTTTGTTCAGGCAGGAGAACCTGTAATGGTGATAAGGCATCGCCTTAATAAAGAGGAGATCATTGACAGAATCCTGCGCGAGGTTCTTTACGTCTATGCAGCTCCACAAAGGGCACGTTATTTTTTTACACCCGAGGTTGCAGTAGCCATAGATAAAGACAGGGCAAAGGCCTTCAATATTCGTCCTGGAGACGAGGTCCTTATAATGTCCCTCATGAAAAGGGACAGTCTTCTTGCCTATGACGGGCCAGAAGGCGTGCTTTACAAGGTATACTTCAAACACGGAGATCTTATAGAGCAGGGTGCCCCGCTTTTAGGTATATGCGCGCCAGACAGGCTGCCTTTTGTTGAGAAGGTGATACAAAGAATAAGAACAGAGTGGGATGACTGAGCCGTAGGAGGACTTGCCATAAAAAGTTTTGTCCTGGCCCTTCAGTTTCTTACGATTTTTACAATTATTCCGAGCCTTGAGGCCACCAAGAAGGAACTTGGTGCTTCAATGGCTTACTTTCCTCTGGTTGGACTCATCCTTGGCGGAATTCTTTCAGCACTGCTCTGGGCTCTTTCTCCGCTTTTTGAACCAGAGCCCATGGCAGCTGTGCTAGTCGTTTGTCTTGCCTTTTTGACCAGGGCCTTGCATCTTGATGGGCTGAGTGATACTGCAGATGCCATTGGTAGTGGGGCTGCAAGGAAGAGGGCCCTTGAGATAATGAAAGACAGCGCGGCTGGCTCTCTCGGGGTGGTTGCGGTAGTTAGCGTGTTTTTGCTGAAGGTGACAGGTGCGGTTACCCTTTGTCGTTCATATGCATGGCAGTTTCTTATTCTGTCTCCTTGTCTGTCAAGGTGGTCGCTTTGTGCGCTTGCAGCACTTAGCAGTTATGCACGGGAAAGGGAAGGGCTGGGTTCTGCCTTTTGCAGGCCTTGTCAGCCTTTATCAGTTGTAGTGGCAGCCCTTACAGCCCTTGCTGCCTCCTGGTTTCTTCTTCAGGTTAAAGGGCTGTATCTCTTTGCCTTTGTCACAGTTATGGCAGCAATTTCAGCCTCATACTTCAAGGCAAAGTTTGGAGGCGTTACAGGCGACTGTCTTGGTGCTCATCTTGAGACAGTTGAGACCATGATTTTTGTAATAGGAGCGTCCCTTTTTTCATGGACAAGATAGAGGTTTTTTTTCTTAGGCATGCTGAGGTGGATTTCCCCAAAGGTGTTTTTTACGGTCAAATGGACATACCCCTTTCCAAGAAAGGTAAGGAGCAAAGTATAAAGAGTGCCCAAAGGCTTTCTGGCCTTGGACTGGATGCGATCTTGTCCAGCGATCTTTCAAGATGCCTGTATATAACGGAGAACATAAACGGGTTTCCTGCAGACAGGATTTTGTTTGAGCCAGCCCTTAGAGAGATAGATTTTGGAAACTGGCAAGGTCTTAGCTGGGACGAGATAGAGGAGAAATGGCCTGGACAGATGCAAAGACGCATGAGTGAGCTTGCAACCTACAGGCCTCCCAACGGGGAAAGTCTTTCTGATCTGTGGAACAGGTCAAAGGACGTCTTTTTTCGATGTCTTGATGGATATTATGGAAAAAGGGTTGCCATTGTGGCCCATGGCGGAATAAATCGGGTCTTTATGTGCATGCTCCTTGGCATGGATCTTCAAAATCTCTTCTGTCTTCATCAGGACTACGCCTGTTTTAACAAGGTAGATTCGTACAGTGACGGTTTGCGGGTGCTTAGGTTTGTCAAC
>JAMOVK010000053.1 GCA_027067775.1 Deltaproteobacteria bacterium | reverse complement strand
CATGGGTTCACGAACTGAATAAAAAGGCAGAAAGTTGACAGAATATTCTGTTTCATCACGCCTTGGCCTCTATGGCCTAAATGGGTTTCCTGCGCTTCTCCTTCACCAGGCATCTTTATACCCTGTTTTATAGTCTAGAAAAGTCTCCTTTGTTATATCCATTGCCAATCAAGGCACAACCTTTGCATTCCTTGTGTTGCAGGAGGCAAAGTTATGGATATTTATTCAGGACTGCATCCATATTCACGGCTTGGGGCAATGGAGGCCCTAGAGGGTGCCATCATGCTCGAACGTGAGCTAGAAGTCACCTCAAACAACCTTGCTAACAGCAATACCGTGGGTTTCAAGGCCCATAAGATCACCTTCCATGAATATCTGCTCAGGGAGCAGGATGGAGACAAGAGGACGGCAAAAGGAGAGCAGGGATGGGCAGATTTTTCCGCAGGTAGCCTGCAAAAATCTGACAATCCCTATGACATGGCCATTGATGGCCCTGGTTTTTTTGTGGTGCAGGGTCCAAATGGCCTTCTCTATACAAGGGCAGGCAATTTCACCCTCGATAGCAAGTACCGGCTGGTTACAAAGGAAGGCTATCCAGTGCTTGGGGATGGAGCTCCAATTACTCTGGAAGATACAACAGGCAGTGGGGTATGGCTCAGTGAAGACGGGAACTTTTTCGTGGATGAAACAATAAGTTCAAAAATAGACGTTGTGACCTTTGACGACCCTCAAGGACTTAAAAGGATGGGGAAAAACTATTTTTCAGCAACCAAAAAGGCAGGAGCCCAGACTCCTGCAGATTCTCCTGTAAAGCAGGGTTACATAGAAAACTCAAACGTAAATGCCGTTATGGAAATGGTTCATTTGATAGATCTGAATCGAGGTTATGAAGCCCAGCAAAAGAGTCTTCAGGCCATAGATCAACTTGATGACAAGGCAGCTAACAACCTAGGACGAGTAGGTTAACAAAGGGAGGAATAAAAGGATATGAGAGCCTTATGGACCGGCGCATCTGGCATGAACAGCATGCAGCTTAACCTTGATGTGATTTCGAACAACCTGGCCAATAGCAAGACCACAGCCTTTAAAAGGAGCAGGGCCGATTTTGAGGATCTTATTTATCAAACATTGAAGATGCCTGGCACTGAAAACGGAGACGGAACCCAGGTGCCAACTGGAATGCAGGTAGGGCTTGGATCAAGACCGGCAGCCATTCAGAAGATATTTACCCAGGGAGACTATGAAAATACCGGCAACAATCTGGACTGGGCCATTGAAGGACGGGGATTTTTTAAGATCCTGGCAAACGGTGAGGAGGTTTACACCAGGGCCGGAGCCTTCAAGCTTGACAGAGACGGTTATATTGTCACCCCCGAGGGTTACAGGCTGCAGCCAGAGTTTGCAGTGCCCCAAGGCACTGTGAACATAAGCGTTGATGCCTATGGTGTTATAACCGCCTCTGATCAGGGCGGGAATCCTTTGGCCCAGGCACAGCTTACTATTACTGATTTTCCAAATCCTTCCGGCCTTATAAGCATTGGCAGAAATCTTTACAGACAGAGCGAGGCTTCTGGCGATCCCATTGAGGGCAACCCGGGAACAGACAGTTTTGGAACAATCGCCCAGGGTTTTCTCGAACAGTCCAACGTGGATGTGGTTTTGGAGATGGTAGACATGATAGTGACCCAAAGGGCATATGAACTTAACTCAAAGGCAGTCCAAACGGCTGATGAGATGATGGGTATTGCCAACAATCTGAAACGTTAGCGAGGTGATTTTTTTATGAAAAAGGAGACTAAGCCTGTTTTTAGAGTCTATCTCATCATGGCCATGATCTTCTGGACACTGGGTTTTGCGCCTGCCCTTTCCATGGCCGGATCTTCAGGCGCACAGCTTGTGGATACGGAAAAGCTGAAGGAGCTGTTTGTTTCTCATCTCAAGGCCTCCATGCAATGGGATGAGGCCGATGTTGAAATTTCATCCCTTCGGGTACTTCCCAAAAGAATCTGGATACCCCAGGGAAATGTGACCTTTGAATTTGAAAGACAGGGGCTTCAGGGACGCTTCGGCAGGATATCCCAGATGGTATCCATAATGGTCGATGGAAAGGTTGTCAGAAAGGCCCGGGTCTGTGCCTATCTGGAGGTATTTAAAAGGGTTCTCTGCGCCAAAGACGGCCTTGTAAAGGGTCAGCTTATAAAGGATGAAGATCTTGGCTTGGTTCGGCTTCCCTTGAGCAAACTCAGGGGCAGGTTTTTCTCCTCTCCAGAGCAAGTTGTTGGGCTTGCTGCCAAAAGGAGTATTCGTCCAGGCAAGGTGGTCTTTGCAACGGATGTGGCAAAGCCCATTGTGGTAAAAAGGGGGAGCAGGGTACTCATAGTGGCTGCCTCCCCTTTTCTTCGCATAACAGTCCCTGGAATCGTGGAACAGAAAGGGGCTGAAGGAGATTTTGTGCGTGTCAGAAACCTTGACTCAAAAAAGGTAATCATCGCCAAGGTCAAGGACGAAAACACTGTTTTGGTAAGATTTTAAGGAGGAGACGCTGTGAACACTTCAGGCCGTTTTTTTATTGCAGCGATTCTTTTAATCTTTCTTGGTGGATGCGCTATTAATCAGCCCCCAACCATAAACAAGAATTACGATACCTCCTATGCTCCCTTGCCCATAGTTCCCTCTCAGCCAAAGGAAGGCTCTCTATTTGATCCTGATACTGAAAGCAGTCTTGTTGCGGACTTCAGGGCCAGGAAGGTAGGAGACATCCTGACGGTGAAGATAGAGGAGAATCTCAGGGGGTCAAAAGACGTCAAGACAAAGACAGACAAGAAGACATCTGTAAATGTTGGTCTGACAGGGATCCTGGGCCTCGAGTTCAACAAACAGGTAAGCCCCCATTACCCCGGTCAGAAGGTTGATGCCACAAAGGCCATAGGAGGGGTCGGACAGAATAAATTTGACAGCCAGGGGCAGACCTCTGGAGATACCAGGCTGACTGGTACCATATCCGTGCGAGTGGTGAAAAAATTGCCGGGAGGAAATCTGTTCATCAGGGGAAGCAGGGAGATAACCATAAACAACGAGACCCAGTACATGATCCTGACCGGCATAGTCCGGCCAGCAGACATAGATCACAACAATGAGGTGTCTTCCACCAAGATAGCAGATGCCCGTATAACCTATACAGGCGGAGGCTATCTGAGCGAGATGCAACATCCTGGATGGCTTGGAAGGCTTCTTGGCATAATAGCACCTTTTTAAAAGGGTCTGCTAGTTGCATGTAAAAGAGTGTTTCAGGGACGCAAGAGGTTTTGGACCTAGTTTGAAAATAATGATAACAACTTGATTTAACAATGAGAAATTTAGTGCTTCAGAATAAAAAGCCCTTCCTTTTGGTGGGAAAAATAGTCCTGTTAATCATGTTTTCTAGCCTGTTGAACGTGACGGACTGTTTTTGCGCGAGGCTCAAAGATATTGCCTCGGTCCAGGGGTTAAGGGAGAATCAGCTTGTTGGTTACGGACTTGTCGTTGGCCTTGCAGGTACAGGAGATGGAACACAGGTGAAGTTTACCATCAAGTCCATACGAAACATAATGGAGCGAATGGGCATCATCAGCATTGACCCCAATCAGGTCAAGGTGAAGAATGTGGCGGCAGTTCTGGTGACTGCCAAGATGCCTCCGCTTGCCAAGATCGGGCAGAAGATAGATGTTGTTGTTTCTTCTCTGGGGGACGCAAAGAGTCTGCTTGGAGGGACGCTAGTTCTTACGCCCTTGAAGGGTATTGACGGGAAGGTGTATGCCCTTGCCCAGGGGCCAATAAGTGTTGGCGGTTACTCGGCAGGCGGTGCCGGGGCCAGTGTCCAAAAGAACCATCCTACTGCCGGCAGGATCCCAAACGGTGCAACTGTGGAAAGGGAAATACCCGTTGATCTTCTGTCCAAGAAAGAGCTGAAGATAAATCTTTTCAGGCCCGACTTTACAACAGTTGGCAGGGCCGTTGATGCCATCAACGATATGCTGGGTGCTCCCTTTGCAAGGGCCATAGATGCCGAGACGATCTCACTCCGGGTGCCGCCGGAATTTGAAGATTCTCCCGTCTCTCTCATGGCCACCATAGAAAATGTGGAGATCAGTCCAGACAACAAGGCAAGGGTTGTGCTGGATGAAAGAACCGGCACCGTAGTAATGGGCAAGGACGTGCGAATATCCACGGTTGCTATTGCACATGGCAATCTCAGCATTCAGATAAAGGAGTCTCCCCAGGTTTCTCAGCCTGCTCCTTTTGCCCGCCAGGGCCAGACTGTGGTGACTCCTGGCACGGAACTGGAGGTAAATGAAGGCGGTGGCAAGCTGATAGTTCTCAAGCAGGGTTCAACCATTGGCGAGCTGGTTTCAGCCTTGAACGCAGTAGGAGTAACCCCGAGAGACCTAATTGCAATAATGCATTCTATCAAGGCATCCGGGGCACTTCAGGCAGATTTGCAGGTAATCTAGGTGGAATCATGAATAGTATCAAACATGCATCAGCGCCATTTTGGGAATCCTCAGCAGGCGGTGGCAAACTCCATGGTCTTGGATCAAAAGATCCTAAGCGGCTGAAAAAGGCCTGTCAGGGAGCAGAGTCTCTTTTTATCAATATGATGTTAAAGGAGATGAGAAAGTCTGTCCCACATTCCGGGTTGTTGCCACAGTCCCTGCAAAGAGACATCTATACCAGCCTGTTTGATCAGCAGCTGGCCCAGGAGGTTTCAGAAAAGGGAAATGGTATTGGCATGGCCGACATGCTTTTTGAGTATCTGTCAGGGAAGAATATAAGATGACACAGGAAATGAAGAGTTCCAACCAGGTTGAAAAGGAAGGTGCTCCTTCTTTGGAGCGTTCGGGTGAAAGCTTGGCCATCCATAAAGAGTTAATGGCGCAGGCTGCAAGGGTAGCCGATCTTTGGGAACGCATGGATATGGTGGTCCAGGCAGAGTGGAGCGTCCTTTTGAAGGGTGACATACGTAACCTTATCAAGGTTTCAAGAATCAAAAAGGACCTTGTGGCCAAGATAGTACAAGAAGAAAACATGCTCAGACAGTTGTTTTTCAGCCTGATTTCAGAAGATCATTCCGCATCAAGTCTTGATCTTTCTACCTTGATTCAAAGGGGCATGCAGGGTGTGGTGGCACGGCGTTTTCTTTTGTATCTCAGGAAAAGGGAATATTACCAGAGACTAGTCTCTGTAACAAACAGCAGAATAGTCTACTGGATTCATGACAGGCTCAGGTTTTGCAGCGAGCTCTCCAATATCCTTTCGGGTGTCGAATCAAAAAAGTCTGCAACCTATGAACCAGTAAAAAAGTCAATAAGGTCCTTCAAGGCAAGGCATGATATCGAATTTCAGGAATCCATGAGGTCCAGTGCCAGTTCTGTGACCGGAAAAATAAAAAAGGGAATGGCCACCTATGCCAGCCAGGCTGGAGACAGGCTGTAAGGAGTAGACCATGAGCGGACTAACCAACCTTCTCAACATAGCAAAGGTAGGGCTTTTGGCCCAGCAGACGAGCCTTCAGACTGTAGGCCACAACATCTCAAATGTGAACACTCCAGGTTATTCCAAGCAGAACGTCACACTTGCAGCCAAGGACCCTACCCCTACCTTTATTGGCCCTCTTGGAAACGGGGTGGACGCGATAGAGGTCACGCGCTCCTATGACAGGTTTGTTACCTCCACCCTGTTTGCCAAGACATCAGAGCTGAGTGGCCTTGGAACCAGGCTTTCAGGGCTTAAGACAGTGGAATCCCTTTTTAACGAGGTGGAAGACAATGGTCTAAATGGTCTTCTGGATGATTTTTGGCAGGGCTGGGATGACCTGGCAAATAACGCAGAAGGGACTGCAGAAAGGACTACCCTCTTGCAAAGGGCTACCATGCTTTCCCAGGCAATAAACGACAAGTACCAAAACCTTATGGCCCTGTCCAAAGACATAGATCTCAACATCCAGTCGAGTGTTGATGATATAAACAACATTTCCAGGCAAATAGCCGAGTTAAACGTTCAAATAGTGTCTGCCGAGGCGGGGCACCACTCAGCCAACGACCTCAGGGACCAGCGCGACGAGTTGCTTAAGCGTTTGTCTGAGCTTGCAAATGTGAGGTATTTTGAGACCGAAAGGGGATCTTACACGGTCATGATTGGCCAGGGGAGTCCTCTTGTGGAAGATGACAAGTCTTGGCAACTGAAGGTCCAGAACGGCAAAGTTACATGGCTCGGGTCGAATGGCCAGCAGTTTGATCTTACAACCACTGACATCAGCAGCGGGGAGCTGGGCGGCTGGCTTGATATCAAGGCCAAGCTCAAGCCCAGGGACATTACCGAGCTGACGAATTCTGCAGTAAATACCTCTGCAAACGAGGCAATCCATCTGGATACCCTTTTTGGTGACATAGATGGAGTGAATGTGACAGGTCAGTTCTCCATAGCCTTTTCAGGCACAGATCAATCAGGTGCTGGTGTAAGTGGTACCTACGACAGCAACGATGACGTGGATGGAGACGGGGTCACTGGAACCATTCGCGATTTTGCCCTGTCCATTGAAAATGCCTTCAATAACACTGTTCAGGTCTCAACAACTGCAGATGGAAGGATCAAGATAGAAGATCTAGACCCTGGAACGTATCCCATCTCTTTTCAGATAGACAGTATTACAGGAGGCATAACGGGTCTGGAACTTGGCAGGTTTGATAACAACTATCCCCTAAGCTACACGGAGAAACTAAATCAGATTGCAAAACAGCTGATAAAGGAAGTCAACAGACAACATGCCCAGGGAGCAGGTCTTATGCCTCTCAGGGAGACCACAGCAACAAATGTTGCGTTGAATTCCGGTGAGCCCCTTCAGTCGAAGGCCTCTGGGCTGGAGTTCTCTGAGGATGTTACAGATGGTGAGATAGAGCTGTGGGTGTATGACACCAGTGGTCAGGTTGTTGATCAGGACAATAACACGAGCCAGGTCAACGACCCGGTAATTCTTAGAATAGACGCCAATACCACATTGGACGATCTTGCCTCAGATATAGATAATGTTAACGGTCTAAATGCCAGGATACTGGATGGTGCACTTGTTATAGGGGTTGATGAGAATAGCGGAGTTTCTGGTTTTGCCTTTGGCAAGGATACTTCTAATGTCTTGATGGCCCTTGGAATGAACAGTTTTTTCACTGGAGTTGGAGCCAATGACATTTCTGTTAACAGTGACCTGATAAACGATCCCCGTCTTGTTGCGGCTGCCAAGGTGGAAGAGCCAGGGGCTGTTTCGCTTACCTCAAAACAGGTTACAGAGCCTGCCAGGGTAATAGGGCTTGGCATTAACGAGGGAAGTTTTTCCATGCAGTTTGATGGTCCAGGAGGCCTTGTAACCAGGACAATAAATGTTCACAAGACAGCTCCCCAGGTAGACTCCCTGGATGACATCCTGGCGAGAATCCAAGACCTTGATGAGGTGGAACGGGCCTGGATGGAAAACGGTGTGGTGCATATCAGTACAGTCACAGGTTATGAAATTACCAGTATTTCAGACAGCAATACCAACCCTACAAATTTTTTTTCCTTTACAGGCCTCAATCTCAGTGGACCTTCCAAACAGATTGACGGAACGTTGCAGGTGGATCGCACCTTTGATCCTGTAACTGCCTACGATACCGGTGTATCAGATGGGACTTTGACCCTCCAGCTGTTTTTGGATGACGGTTCCACTTCTACAGTTTCAATAGACATTGATTCGGATACCGATACATTGGAAGACATAAGGGATCAGATAAACGGTAACAACGATCTTCGGGCCTTTATTGAAAATGGCAGGCTTCAGATTTCGGTGGCAGGAGCAGCCAAGCGTTTTGCAGTTGTTGATGATACTTCCGGGCTTGCCGCATACCTGGGGCTGTCGACACCACATGGAGGCAAACTTTCTCCTGGCAATAATGAAAACGCTCTTGAGATGAAGGGGCTCAGTTTTAAGCCCGTAGCTGATCTTGACGATGCAACAATTAACGATGCCTATCATAGCCTGGTGGGAACAGTTGGAATAGATACAAGAACGGTGAGACTTGATCACGATTTTATGAGGGGTGCGGTAAGCGATCTTCAGGCCAGACGCGAAGACATATCAGGTGTGTCCATTGATGAAGAACTGTCTGACCTGCTGAAGTTTCAGCATGCATATACTGCTGCAGCAAAACTTATAAAGGTGGCAGACGAGCTTTTTGTCTCCCTTCTTCAGTCAAAATAGAGTCATAGGGGTGTGACATGAGAGTTACCATGACCACAATGTATGAGAGAATAAAGACGGATCTTTCACGTCTTACCGAAAGGCTTGACCGGACGAATGCCTCCATTTCTTCCGGAAAGATTTATCAGAGCCCTTCTGATGCACCAGTAAAGCTTACCCACGCCCTTGGCCTTAGGGACAATCTGGCAGATGCGGATCAGTTCAAGAGGAACATTACCTATGGACAGGGCTGGGTAAAGGCAACAGAGAACGTTTTGATTGGAGTGGAGGACAGGCTCCAAAGGGCCAAGGAGTTGGCCATTGAAGGTGCCAACGATACCCTTAACAAGGAAAACAGAAGGGCTATTGCCCAAGAGGTGAAAAATATACTTGAAGAGGTGGTAAGCCTTGGCAACACGAAACTGGGTAACAGGTATATCTTGGCCGGCTCCAAGACAGGGGGGTATGAAAAGGGCCAGGCCCCTTTTGTTATGGACAAGAAGGGAAATGTTGCATACAACGGGAATCAGAAGGATATCAGACTGGATGTTGCCCCTGGTATACAGCAGAAGATAAACCTGGAAGGGAAAAGCACCCTAATGGATAGTGGCACCTTTCAGGCATTAAAGGATCTTTATGACAGTCTTATGGCCAACAGCCAGCCGAACATTGAAAATGCCATAAAGAAACTAGATGACTCAATGACTTACATAAGCAACCAAACCGCCAGAATAGGCGCCATGGCCAACTCCTTGGATGTCAAGGAGGATGTCATGGATTCTCAGAAAATAATAAATACGGAAATACTGTCAGGAGTTGAAGATACAGACCTGATCGAGGCCATAAACAATTTGAATGCTACAGAGACTGCCTATAAGGCAGCCCTGGGAGCTGCTTCAAAAGTGATGAAGGTTACCCTTGCAGACTATGTATAGTCCGGGTTTCCTCAACATCACGCAGGAATAGCATGATTTAACATGTTGAAAAAGGCCAGGGAGGGCTTAGATTTTGCTTATTTTTACAAGAAAGGTTGGTCAGAAGATAAGAATTGGGGACGATATTGAAATAACAGTGCTTGATATCAGAAAGGGTAGTGTAAAGATAGGCATAGAGGCGCCAAAGGGGCTTTTCATACATAGAGAAGAGGTATACAGGAGAATTATCCAGGAAAATCTTTCGGCTGCAAAAAGTGTATTGAATTCTCAAGAGCAGTTTGACGATACGAAAATTAACATAAAGAAATCACAGTCCGCTCAAGTCGGAAAACAGTCAAGTGGGAGCCAATGAAAATAGAAACAACAAGATTTGGTACTGTAGAAATTGATGAAGACAAGGTTTTGAGGTTTGTTAGAGGAATTTTGGGTTTCCCTAATGACCTACGCTATGCACTTCTCCCCCATAAAGATGACTCTCCATTTTTTTGGCTTCAAAGCCTGGACAGTCCCGATCTGGCCTTTGTTGTAATAAATCCTTCGCTCATAGTGTCTGACTATGCCTTTGAGCTGCCAAAGGATGCGGAGCAGGAACTGGAGCTTGAAAGGCCGGAACAGGCCGAGGCCCTGGTCATAGTGACATTCAGGCCTGGAGAGAACGGCAATCCTGCCATTATGTCTGCAAATCTTCTCGGACCAGTGGTTATAAATGTTGATAAAGGGCTTGCCAGACAGGTGGTCCTTGATCCGAACAAGTATCCTGTCCGCTATGAATTCAACTGATTTTTTTCCCCAGATAGGCTAAACATCCTATTTTTACAGTTTCTTCTTGTCATGCCTTTGTTCTTGGTGTTAGAAAAAGGGCATGAAATGTCCATTTTGTGGCCATCCTGGCTCAAAGGTGGTGGATTCCAGGCCAGCAAGAAATGGCAGGGCCATTAGGCGAAGAAGGGAATGCCTCAAGTGTTTTGAACGTTTTACCACTTACGAACAGATTGAGGAATTCCAGCCTATGGTGGTAAAAAAGGATGGAAGACGCGAACCCTTTGAAAGAAAGAAGATAATTGACGGCATCTTAAAGGCGTGTGAAAAGCGCCCAATAAGTGTTACCGAGATAGAACATTTTGTTGATGAACTGGAGAAGGAGATCCAGGAAAAAGGCATACTTGAGATACAGACCAGGGCCATTGGTGAAAAGGTCATGGAAAAATTGAGGAAGTGGGACGACGTAGCCTATGTCAGATTTGCCTCGGTTTACAAGCAGTTTAAGGATCTGAAAGAATTTATGGAACAGTTGAAAGAACTGCTTTCAAAGGCGGAACCTCGTGGTTGAAGGAACTTTTTGACGTTATTCCCTTGACTGTATAACAAATCTTCTTGCAAAAGACCTTTTGTTTTACTAAAAGATCAATCTCGGGAATCCGACTATCGGATTCATCTTCTCCATACAAGATTTAGACATGAGGGTAAATTAACCAGAAGGAGTTATACTAATGCCTAAGGCCCTAAAGTGGAAGTTTGCTCTTCTTGGATTTCTGTTTATAAGTTCTGTTGTTCTTGTGCTTCCGTCTTTTTATCCAAATACACCCCAGTGGTTCAAAAAATACATATATCAAGAAGGCCTCAAGCTTGGTCTGGACCTGCAGGGTGGTATGCATCTCATATTGAAGGTGGATGTAGATCAGGCAGTAAGAAATGCGACCCAGCTGGCCGCCCAGGACCTTAAAGATGCGTTGAAGCGTCAGGGCATCACCATTGTAAGGAGGAAGAGTCAAAATCCTGATGAGATCCTTATTGCAGTTCCCAACAAGAGCTCCCTGCAAAAGATAAAAGAGGTCATCGAAAAGGATT
>JAMOVK010000052.1 GCA_027067775.1 Deltaproteobacteria bacterium | reverse complement strand
AATCAAAAAAAGAGGAATTAAAAGATTTTTGGACGACATCAAATACAATATTATGGAAAAAGCTGGCTGTTAATCCCGCCTAAGGCGGGATTGGCGGCAACGTCACGCCAAAGCGTGATTCAAGTCCGTCCCGGGGAGCCAATTTCCATAGCCCAGCAACTGCTGGGCTTTTTCATTTTTTGGGATTTTGCAATAATTCTGAAACCACCAGATCCACGCAAGATTTATCAAGCCGAATTCCTTCCAGAAGATCATGGATATGCTCAGGCCTTCTTGGACCTGGGATAACAACGTCAACCTCACTTTTTGCAAGAAGCCAACCTGTGATAGATGCAGCAGGTGAAACGCCTTCGTCTGCACATTTATCAAAAAAATATTGTAACCTTTTCTTCAATGCATGATCACTGAACAGCGGGTTCCTGTTTCTTACGTCTTTTTTTCCAAGCCTTTTTTTAAGATATATTGGTGATACCAAAAGTCCTTGTTCAAAAGGAGATGTAACACAGTTGATACACCTTGCACCTTCCTTTCCTGCCCTTAAACTGTCCAAAGTCTCAAAATAAACAGGGTTAAAGTGGACCTGATGAGCAATGAGCATACCGGGTTTTATATATGCACGAATCATCTGGGAAGAGAGATTCCCAACTCCCACAAACCTGATAAGCCCTTCTCTTTTGAACTCTTCCATTGCGCCAAGAGATTCATCGACTGGCACCCCTGGATCTGGCCAATGTAATTGGAAAAGGTCTATATAATCGGTTTTAAGGCGTTTGAGACTTTGATAAAGTGCGTCTCTAAGGGCCTTAGGGCTTGCGTCATGCCACACCTTTCTTCCCCTGCGCCATAGCCCACCCTTTGTAGAGATAAAAATCTCCTTTCGCTTTTTTGAAAAAGCCTTTGCCAAAAGCTCTTCGGAACGTCCACTGGCATAGAAGCCTGCAGTATCAAAATGGCGAAAACCTTTTGCAAATGCCTCTTGCAAGGTGGAAAGGGAAAAAGCAAGATCATGAGGACCAAACCCCTCCCCACCCATGCTCCAGGTACCAATCCAGAGGCCTGTAAAAGGTACATCTTTATGTTCAACTGGAAGAAGTCTTAAATTATGGCCGACCATTTCCTAAAATCAGGGAGAACTAGCGAATACATTGGCAGCAACATTTGGACCTTGTCTGTATAGATTTTTCTTCATATGATTGGATCTTATTATAGCATAAACAAAATATTATTACCTGGTTACCGGTAAACTTGCAAAAAGAGATGGAGGGTGGAAAATGGATTTCTCCCAAGTCCTTGAACAGCTAGATACTTTTTATATTGGCAATGAAATTGATCCACTAACATCCAAACCCAAACCCGAACCGCTTCTTTTTAAAAACAAATACCTGACTACACACGCCGCCATAATCGGCATGACAGGAAGCGGAAAAACCGGGCTTGGCATCAGCCTCATTGAAGAGGCTGCTCTTGACAACATCCCTGTACTTGTCATTGATCCCAAGGGTGATATGGGTAATCTAATGTTGGCCTTTCCTGAACTGAGGCCAGAAGACTTCCTGCCCTGGATAGACGAAGCAGAGGCTGCTTCCAAGGGCATGACTGTCATGGAGCTTGCAGAAAAAACCGCCATGATGTGGAGAAAGGGCCTTGAAAAATCTGGCCAGAGTCAGGAGCGGATTGCCCGTTATATCTCCAAGGCCAAAAGATGTATTTACACACCTGGCGCAGTAGCTGGAACACCCGTGTCAATTCTTGGAAACTTTGCCCCGCCCGACAAGTCCGTATTGGATGATGTGGATACATTGAACAGCCTGATAGACTCAACTGTTACTGGCCTACTTGCGCTGACCGGACTGGAGACCGAACCGCTGAAAAGCAGGGAACACCTGCTTGTATCCACCTTGTTCTTGTATTTTTGGAGGAGAGGACAGACACTTACCCTTGAGGCACTAATAGGGAACATAATAAACCCGCCATTTGAAAAGCTGGGGGTTCTTCCTCTGGAGACGGTCTATCCGTCAAAGGACCGGATGGAACTGGCCATGTCATTTAACACGGTGCTGGCAAGCCCGAAATTTTCCTCATGGCTACAGGGAGACCCCCTTGATATTGGCAAATTTCTCTATACCGCAGAAGGTAAACCCAGGATTTCTATCTTCACCCTGTCCCATCTTGCCGAGAATGAAAGGCAGTTTTTTGTCACCATACTCCTTGGCAGATTTTTAAACTGGCTCAGAAGACAGCAAGGCTCATCCACACTAAAGGTCCTGCTTTATATGGATGAAATTGCAGGATATTTTCCACCGGTTGCTACTCCCCCCACAAAACGCCCAATGCTTCTGCTTCTCAAGCAGGCTCGTGCCTTTGGGGCAGGAATAATCCTTTCTACCCAAAATCCGGTGGATCTTGATTACAAGGGCCTGTCCAACATAGGAACGTGGTTTATTGGTAGGCTTCAAACAAGGCAGGATCAAAACAGGGTCATTGATGGCCTGAAATCTGCTTCCTCGGCCTCCATGGACGAATCCCAGATACGCCAGATCCTTTCCTCTCTCCCTAAGAGGACATTCCTGCTGAGATCAGTGCATCTTGACACTCCTGTTATTTTCCAAACCCGCTGGGTCATGTCCTACCTAAGAGGGCCTCTCACCCTTGAAAACATCAAAAAGCTTTCCAGGCCCCAAAAACCTGAAACAGGGTCAACGCAAGATGTTGTCGATTCAAAACAAGAAATTACACCATCAAATATCTTTTCAAAGGCTCCGGTTGGCGCTCCGTCTGTGGCCGCGTCTTCCCCCCCTGCAATCCCAAGATCCATCCCCCAATATTTTCTTATTCCTCCTGTTGCAGTGGATGAATTCTTTTTGGAACCCTGTCTTGCTGCAACAGGCCAGGTAAGATTTTTTGACAGCAGACGCAACATAGACCTGGTTCAAGACAGATCCGCACTTATTCCCTTGGATGAAACATTTCAGACACCTGAATGGGAACAGGCAGAGCCTCTTGACGCTGAAATAGATGACCTGTCTCAGGCTGCTCCATCAAAAGCCACTTACGGGGCGTTACCATCTGTAATCCTAGGCATGCGCTCTCTAAGCCCCTTTTTGAAATCATGGAAGGACTATCTATACAACAACTGCAGGCTGGAGCTTTTCAGGGTAAAACAACTAAAATTGGAATCAAGGCCTGGACAGAGCTTGGAAGAAT
This sequence comes from Deltaproteobacteria bacterium, assembly GCA_027067775.1. Taxonomy (GTDB): domain Bacteria; phylum Desulfobacterota; class Dissulfuribacteria; order Dissulfuribacterales; family QOAL01; genus JAADCZ01. The sequence goes on along the minus strand of JAMOVK010000052.1, from coordinate 7,894 downwards.
TCAAACTGGAGGTGTCAGGCGTGCTTAGAGATAAAAAAAATCTGGCTGTGGAAAAACTTGAAGCCAAATACCGCAAACAGTATCAGCGCCTTGAAGACAGACTAGAAAGGGCATTAAGCCGACTTGAACGGGAAAAGGAAGATGTATCCACAAGAGGCATAGATACGGCAGTCTCATTTGGAGTTGCAATACTTGGTGCCCTCTTTGGCAGAAAAGCCCTATCTTCCACTACTGCCTCAAGGGCAGGACGAGGCATAAGAAGCGCAAGCCGCATGATGAGGGAAAAAGAAGATGTTAAAAGGGCACAGGAAGAAGTAGAGCGCATTCAACGTCAAATGGACGAACTTGAAGAAGAACTGCAAAGGGAGATAGAAAAGATTTCTGACAAATTTTCCATTGATAACTATCAAATAGAAACCTTTTACATACGGCCAAGAAGATCTGACATATTGCAGCCACGGGTATTTCTCTTATGGCAGGGCAGTCCAGTTTGACAGGCAAGTATTTCAGTATACCCAACAAAATTCCTAAAGGAGTCGGGAAACTTCTCTTGCTGGCCTTCATCTTCTATCTAAACTTCCTTTCAAGGATAATTCTTGCCCCGTTACTACCCCAAATCAAGGCCGATCTTGATCTTAGCACAGGCAGGGTATCGGGCTTTTTTCTATTCCTTAGCATTGGCTATTTTACAGCCCAGCTTGTCTCGGGATTTGTTTCAGAAAAACTTGGACACAAAAAAACCATTTTACTTTCTGTCTCTCTTTGCGGTCTCTTTCTTGGGCTTTTGGGCCTTACACGACACATTGCACTCATAATATCAGCAATCGTCTGCATCGGCCTTGCAACAGGTCTCTATTTACCATCGGCAATTGCAACTATAACGACCCTTTTTGACAAAGACTTTTGGGGAAGGGCCGTATCTGTCCACGAGCTTGCCCCTAACCTAGCTTTTATCTCTGCTCCGGTAATAGCCTCTTTTTTCATGGCAAGATACAACTGGCATGTCTTGATGATTGTAATGGCAATCTGCTGCCTGATCATTTCTGTCATTCTATTAAAAACCAATATGGGCTATCACACAGGAACAGCGCCAAGCATTACAGCCTGTGGTAAATTTTTGAAGAAAAAAGAATTTTGGGTAATGCTCTTTCTCTTTGGTTTGGGCATAACGAGCACCATAGGAATCTATAACATGCTCCCCATCTATCTTGTGTCAGAACATGGCTACAAAGAACTTTCAGCTAACTATCTTGTGAGTCTTTCAAGGGTCTCGACTCTGGTCACAGCCCTGCTTGGTGGACTGTTCTCGGATATGTTTGGACCAAGACGGGTCATGGGCTGGGTGCTTCTGTTTACCGGCACAGTAACTTTTTTCCTTGGACTAACACATGGTTTTCTTCTGAAACTGGTTGTTTTTGTACAACCTCTCCTGGCAGTATGTTTTTTTCCGGCAGCCTTTTCTTGTCTCTCAGCCATTTCCAATGAAAAGGACAGAAACCTGCTTATATCAATGATTATTCCCTTTGCCTTTGTCATGGGAGCTGGAGCAATGCCAACCATAATCGGCTGGATGGCAGACTATGGAATGTTTGAACAGGGCTTTATGATAGCTGGTGCCTTTTTGGCATCAGGCATGCTCCTTTCAAAAATGCTGCCAGTACCTGACAAAATAGGTAAACAAAGACACTGAGCCATGACTTCATCTTTCCCAGATTTTTATTGTTGTTAATCCTAGGACAAATACACTGGACTATCTGTTCTTGTTCAAAAGATCAGGCCAGGAGCTTATGAGATCTAGCTGTACCGAAACGCTTCGAAATATCCCGCCTGAACTAGCCTGATAAGATGGCAGGTGATTCTGTTTGTGTCACTTTTTTTGTTATTAAATCAATGCCACATCATCAGTGAAGAAGCTGGTTACTCCCAAAATCGGCACCCAGTGCCTGCTGTTCCAGAAGCTGCTGGCGTTTGAATATAAACCCTTTTGATTTTTCAAGCACCGCGTTCAAATCAAGTATCAACGCAATGGAACCATCACCAAGTATGGTCGCCCCTGCAAAACCTGGCTGATCCATAAGGTAATCTGACAGCGGTTTGATGACTACCTCCTGCTGACCAATCAAGGCATCAACACCAAGACATGCTTCAGTATCACCTGCCTTAACCCTTACGGCAAAAAACTTTTCCCTATCCCTTCCTGTTCCGGTTCCCCTAAAAATGGAAGCAAGCCGGATAAGAGGCAAGGTCTCCTGGCGCCTGGAAATTATCTCATAACCTTCTACACGGCTAATTTCTCTACTGTTTATACGAAAGGTTTCAAATACACTGGAGACAGGAATGACCATAGACTGGTGGCCTACCTTTACGATAAGCCCTCGTACTATAGCGAGGGTAAGAGGAATCCTGAGAAGTATAGTGGTTCCCTGCCCCTTTACAGAACGTACTACAACAGAACCTCCTGCCCTTTCAACATTTTTCTTGACCACATCCAAGCCAACTCCACGGCCTGACAGATCAGACACCTTACCAGCAGTAGAAAACCCGGGGGCAAAGATCAATTGATAAATCTGATTTTCATTAAGAGAGGTTATCTTTTCAGGAGAAATGAGTCCGAGACCACTGGCCTTTTTGACAATCTCGTCTCTGTCAAGACCTTTACCGTCATCCGAAACAGAAATAACAACAAAATTTCCCTCCTGGGATGCAGCAACAGCAAGTCTGCCCTTTGGTGGCTTGCCAAGACGTTTCCGTTCCTCTGGACTTTCTATACCGTGATCCACTGCATTTCTTATAATGTGTTGGAGAGGATCGACAAGCTGCTCCATTATCTGTTTGTCCAGGGCAGTATCAGCACCACTAATCACAAGCTCTACATCCTTGTGCAGCTTCTTGGCAATATCCCTGACCATCCTCGGGAACCTGCTGAAAAGGTGAGATACCGGTAGCATCCTTATCCTCATGACACCATCCTGAAGCTGATTTACAATTCTTTCAAGGACTGAAACCTTCTCAGAAAAACCTAGAAGTATTTCCTTGAGAAGTCTCAGCTGCTCGGTGGGAAGTATCCTTTCATCAGCACACTTGGAGTAGAGAGACTCTAGCAGAGCCCTATCCTGGGCCATGGTGGAGCGAAGAACCACCAGCTCTGCCACATCCTCCAAAAGATGCTCAACCTTTTCGAGATTCACCCTTACGGTCTTACCGGAAGAGACGCCCTTGGAAGCTGGAGTCTCATGAAAGCCCGGTATTGCCTCACCTTGGTGGAGAGAAGCATCTGTCTTTACAACTCCTTCACTACCCTTATGGGACTTGAGCAAATCTTCTGACGGATAAGAGCTCTGTCCAGCATCAGCCTGTTTGGACTCTCCTTCCATTAGACTGTCTATTGCACTGTCCAAGACATCCAGGTCCCCTGGATCAAGCATTGGATCTGCATCAGCGTCTGCATCTTGCCAGGATAGCCCATCACTATCTATCCCTTCTTGTCCCTTTTGACTGAATCTCTCGGAAAGACCGGGCAGAATTGCAATTAGCTGTTCCCACAGGGATTTAAATACAGTCGGATCATAGTTGTCAGAATTGCTGAGGAACTCTGTTAACCTTTCTTCCCACTCTTCAAGAGCCCTTACCACCTCCATGTAATCCATATAATTGGCAGAGGTCTTCAGTTTTTCTATGGCCTCCTGGCACTGCAATGCCCATTCCTGCTGAAACTCTTTTGGGATATACGATAGTGGAGGCCCCACTTCTTTAAAGAAATCTAGAAATATTTCATAAAGCTCCTGATCTTCTTCAAAATCCACTGATGAAGGTGATCCTACTGCCCTATCCTCCAGATCAAGATCAGCATGATCTTCTAAAATTTCCCTCAATCTTTCAATGATTGCTTTAGCATCGCCCTGGCCTAACTCCTTTCCTGCCTCCTTGCAGAAGTCTGTACGAACCTTTCTTATTCCAGATAACAAATCCTCGTGGCCCATATAATTCGTGACCCTTTCCATGTCCTCCAATATGGATCTGACTGGATCTACTGATACATCCGTGGATGTATTTAAAAGAGAAACCAGCTGTTTGAACAAACTTTTCATCTCCTCATTGAAGATGGTGAGGAGTTCTTTATCTTCTTCAGCTTCTACTTCGACAGCCTCTTCTGCCACTGTTGCAGAGTCAGAAGATGGATCTCCTTTTATACCAGAATCCAAAGAGTCTATTTCCCTTACAAGGCCTGAAGTATCCAGGGTCTCCTTGTGATTCTTTTCAATATCATCTAACAGATTCCTGAACCAGTCTACCGCCTTAAAAATCACATCGAATGCAGATTGATCAAGGGGTGTTTCACCCTGCCTGGCCATATCCATAAGATTTTCTATCTTATGAGCAAGTTCAGCCATCTTAGAAAAGCCCATGTAATTTGCAGCACCTTTTATACTGTGCATATTACGAAAACAGTCATTGAGAATGGACAGGTCATCAGGCTGCTGCTCAAGAAGGAGCAGATTGGGCTCAAACTCCTCCAGGTTTTCCTGGACCTCTACCACGAAATCTTGCCACATTTCCTTGTCAAACTCTGCCATAACTGCACCCCTACATGTTTTCCTGATCCATAATGGCAAAAAGTCGCCGATGATCTTTTTTTTCTATAAAATCAAGGCTGCCTATTCGCCTTGCCTCGGCAATAACCTTTGGATCTTTCACCAGACTCATGAAAACTATCCGCGCATCAGGATGAACCTTTTTAATCATCTTGGCCCCCTCAATTCCATCCACACCTCTCATGGTTACATCCATTATCACAAGGTCTGGTTTTAAAAGTTCATACTGCTCAAATCCTTCTTGTCCGTCCCTGGCAGTTCCAACCACCTGGTGACCTGCCTCTTTTAAAAGGCCTTTGAGCCGCTTTCTCATAAAGCTGGAGTCATCCACAATCAAGACCTTGAGCACCAGTTCCTCCTATCAAAAATCTCCAGATATCCATTTGGTAAGAAATAGGGCAATATCCTCTGGCGCCATAAATTCTGTTGTCAGCCCCATGGTGTCAATCTGCCTTAAAGGCACTGGATAAAGACTGGTCTCTGGTATCTGCACTATTATTTTGCCATCTGACATTGCAACATGTTGCAGACCTTCTACAATCGACAGATCTGCACCTGACAAGACAACAACTGCAAGATTACGGGAAAAGATCCCTGACAGGGCCTCAAGGACCTCGCCTACTTCAAAATTCGGAACTTTGTCTTCTACGCTGTAGATACCTGCTCCAGACTCATCAGCCTTTATTCTCCATTTCCGTTCTGAAGCAGACAGCCAGGCTTGATTACTCAACAGTGGGGCACCTGTACCGAGTTCCTTAACAGAAAAAGCACAATGCGGTTCCAGATATGCAGCTGCAGGAGAAGCAAAAAGCGGGCACATCTGCTGAAAGATTACCAGTCCGCACCGGTCCATTAGATCAAGAGCAGGAAGAATCTTTTGTATTTCCAAAAGTGCTCCAAAACCACCGACAACCATGATCATCTTGTCTGCAGGCATCCCTGGATCTCTTCTGTGAGTGGCTGGTTTCGGATTCCTCGCCCTTCTAACATTTTTTATTTTAAAGTGACCCGCGTTTTTTACCACCTCGCCGAGCCTCTTTGAAAAAACCTCCCATGGTTGCTCACCCATGGGTTTAGCAATAAAATCTACAGCTCCAAGCCTTAAAAACTCCATCACCTTGCTTGCATGACGTTCGTTAAAGTTACTTACCAGTACAACAGGAGCAGGAGATTTGATCATTATGTGTTTTAGGGCCACATCTCCAGCCATAACAGGCATGTTGATATCCAGCGTTATAAGGTCAGGAGTAGATTTGGCAAGAAATTCAATGGCCTCTCGACCGTTTGAGGCCTCGCCTGCCACTGTTGCACCAAGTTGGTCCTGAAGAAAATCTCTCAAACGCGAAACAAAAAATCTCGAGTCATCCACAACCAATACGTTGGCATGGACGGAGGCTTTGTCTGCACTTTTCGCCTTTTTTTCATCCTTTAGTCTCAGGGCCTCTATGATGAGAAAGTTCCAGGGAATTTCAATGGTTCGGCTGTCCGTACCACCTTCCAGAAATTTAAAAGTACCATGCTCCCAAGACATTATCTCATAAAATGCCTCTTCACCCGTCTTATCACCTGTCTGACAATGAACCACTTCACCTTTGCTAAAAAATAATTGGCCTGAGCGATGTCCTGACAAGACCACAAGTTTTCGGTCCCTATTTTCAAGACAGGCAAGCTGAACAAGATCAGCGAGATTTAAACCTGCCACAAAACCGCTAAAACCCTGAAAGCCGGCTTGGCCTTTGCAGGCGGCCCCACAATCGGAAACGTTCAGTTGTGGTGAAGATGTAAACTTTACGCCTGTCATTTCATCCAACTATTAACAAGCTTAGAAAGCTCGTAAGGCTCTGCTGAATCTGCGTTAAATCGCTCCACCATCATTTCAGGACCATATGGAGCCAGGCATCCAGCAGGTCTTTGCACTATCAGCTTACCACTGTTCCTAACGACTTCTTCAGCTCCAGTTATGCCAAAAGGACCATCTCCAGAGACAAATATGGACAAAAGACCATTGCCAAACGACTCACTTGCTGACAGTAAAGTAAGGTCTATGGCCCCTTCTTTTGAGGACTCGATGGGCCTTTTCTTTACACTCATTTCCCAGCCCTTCCCTGCCTTATCAAAGTGAGCCGCATGATCTGCTGGAATGAAGTATACATGCCCTGGCCTAAGCTCCGTATCATCTGTAACCATGGAGAGAGAAGGAAGAGAATATGGCTGGAGATAGTCTACAAAAGCAGCTAGATTCTCCTTGTTTACTGCCAGAGAAACTATCACCGACCCTTTTGGAAGTTCCATCAGAAATGGCACTATGGCAAGGATTGAAGAATACCCTCCTGTTGAACCATAAATTATGCAAATCTTTTTAAGGTCATTAGGGCTATTGTTTGCCTCCTTCCCAACCCTGCCATTACGAGATACAGGTTTCACCCGCAGATAACGGGCCGCCTGTACCTGGACTCTTGATGCCCTTTTTAGACTCTTTATTAAGGACTGACCCTGTTCCTGGATTTCTTTATCTCCATTCCTGGCGGGCTTTTTGAAAAAATCAACGGCTCCAAACCTGAGGGCCTCAAAGGTTATTTTTGATCCATCCCCTGTAAATGCACTAACCATTAGCGTAGGAATGGGATATTTGACCATTATGTTCTTAAGAACAGAAAGCCCATTCATGCCTGGCATGTGGACATCCAGAGTGCATACGTCAAACTGTCTGGTCGATAAAGCCCTAAGTGCCTCCTTTCCACTAAGTGCCTTTGCCGTAACTTCTATCTGATCATCTTGTACAAGTATTTTTTCAATGGCCTTGCACATCATTGGCGAATCGTCCACCACCAGCACCTTTATCGGACCATTGTCTTTATTGAACAAAACATCGTTCATGGATTATCACCTGTTTGATCATGTTTGCTGTCTTCGAGAAGGAGCCTTCTTGAAAATCCACGGATCCTTTCCCACAACTCCGTCTCGCTTGCCACTGTATAACCTATGCCTTTTTCTTTTATGAATTGAGGAAATTGACTGCATGCACATTTTTCCGGGTCAAGACAAAGTACCTGCCCATCAGTAGTCAAGACCTTATCTAAAAAGGAAATATCCGCAGGCAGCTGTCCCCCTAACACAACCAGACAGAGCCTTTTTCCATACCGATCTGCAAACCTGCCAACAAAGCTGGTAAGGCTTGGCAAACCTCCGGAAAACTCCATTGAAAAGTCATCCTTTGACATTCGCATATCAGGCAGGTTGGCTTCACTTATCAAGACCCAACGGCCTACACGCATGGAAGTTGGTTTACCTGTAAAAGGGAT
>JAMOVK010000051.1 GCA_027067775.1 Deltaproteobacteria bacterium | reverse complement strand
CAGGCTTTATAAATTTAGACCGGAAGAATTTGTCGCGGGTCTTGATGCAAGGGAACAGGAGCGTTTTCTGAAACTTGCCGGCCATGATCCTATTGTCATGCGGGAGTTTGTGCGCAATAGATTCAAAAATATAAAGCCGGATATTGAATATAAGGCAGATGTGCATCCAACGGCACTAAAGGTATATGAAGAGCGCCTAAGAAACATAAAAAGCGATCTTTCCATAAGCCCCTGCATAAAGTCAGGGGGCGCACCATACATTCCAGGAAGTTCTTTAAAAGGCGCTATCAGAACAGCAGTGCTTTATAACAGGGTTGAGGTGCCAGTGACCGAACGCGATGCCAGGAAACTTGAGGCAGAGACTTTTGGCTACGATATAAGGCGGCGCAACGGGAGTTATCAAAGGCCGGATATGACTCGGGACCCGTTCAAGTTCTTAAAGGTTGGAGACTCGAACAAGGTAAAAAAATCCAGTCGACTTGAAACAGTGACGGTGCATACAAAAAGGGATGAAGGTTGGTCGGAAGAGATGACCATGCTCAGGGAGATCACGCTTTCCACATTGACAACACCGAAACACGCGCCTGAATTTAAACTTACCCTTACAACAAGAAATGATCCGGCAACAGGTAAGACTCCATTTTCCGTCAGGCGCCTTATTAAGGATTGCAACAACTTTTATTACCTGCACCTGCGTCGTGAAATGGAATTTCTGGCAGGCATTCCCGATGCCCAAGGCTGGTATAACGCACTGGATAAAATTTATGAAAAACTGCCAGAAAATAGCTGTTTGATTCGCTTTGGCTGGGGAACCGGCTTTGACGGCGTAACTATCAATTACGCGAAAGAACCAAAAGAGATAAAAAAATCAAGGCGGCTTACAGCAGACTTTGCACCTCTTGGATGGGCTGAATTGAGAATTTATGGATAAGCTGCTTCCGATTTGGAATATAATTAAGGAATTTGAAACACTTTTTAGTATCCTGGCAATGCTATTTGCTGGTTATGCCTCTTTTCGCCTTTGGAGACAGAACAAGCACTTGAAAGAACTTGCTAAAACTGCGCCAAAACTTGAATCTTTTAATGAAAGCATCAAATTTTATCAAGGTGTGCAAACAAATAATCCTGTGGCGTTGGCTATATCACTGGTGCCAAATACCCCATCAATAAAGAAAGACGTTGAACATTTCCTTGGTATTCAGGAATGGAAAAGGAAAATAGACATAGAAGAATTGAATATGTCTGGCATCAATAATAGGAAAGATATTGAACAGTTGCTCAATATTCTACGGGAAAAAAGGCATCTTTTTGATATGCAGGGCAGAACAGAGGTGCATCTCTTTATCCAAGGGCCTGTTGCAGCTGGAGTGTTAATTGGGGCAATGTTTGATAACTGGAAACCGGTAAAAATTTATCATAAATCCACTCCTTCTGCACCGGCAATTTATGAATATTGGTGTCCATTGATAAAGTAGTTGTGAAGAGATGATTGAAATAAATTTGGAATTATTTTCTAATAAAAGGCCAGCAAAATTGTCGGATTTGCCTCAATATCTAAGGGAAGCAGAAAACAAAGCCGGCTCAGGCAACGAAGTAGTCCTCACTGGCCGGGCGCCTGTATGGCTCTATCTAGCTGTTGCCCATGCCCTTCATGGTAAGGCCAAGAAACTGATTTATCGCTCACCTGTGACAGGAGATGTAGTAATTTTTGATCATAATCCTTTTTAAGGAAATGGCATCATGCACAAACAAATCAATCATTCATTACTTTCCCAAGCCTTTCAGAAGGTAAAGGCCAATCATGGTTGTGCTGGTGTTGATGGTGTTACTATTAAATCGTTTGGAAATCATCTTAATGAAAACCTTCATGTACTTGAATATGAAATTTCCTCACGCACTTATTTCCCTCTTCCTTTACTAAGAATACTTGTAGATAAAGGCAAGGGTACAGGAGAAACCAGAGCACTATCCATTCCAACGGTTCGGGATAGGGTGGCGCAAAGTGCAGTTCTCATACTTATTGAACCCATCTTGGATAAAGAATTTGAAAATTGCAGTTTTGCATATCGTAAAGGACGGTCTGTTAAAGATGCTGTTATGAAGCTCAAAAAGTATTATGAGCAGGGTTACAAATGGGTAGTAGATTCAGATATAGATGCCTTCTTTGACAATGTTGATCATACAATTCTCCTAAAAAAATTCAATACTATTATACATGATGAAACCATTAGATGGCTTGTTGCCCAATGGATCGCTGCTGAAATATGGGATGGCACTAAACTTACAAAACTTGAAAAAGGCATACCGCAAGGTTCGCCTATCTCTCCAATATTAGCAAATCTCTTCTTAGACGAACTTGATGAAGCCATGTTGAAGGCTGGCTATAAATTTGTGAGATATGCAGATGACTATATTGTTGTGTGCAAAAATCCAGAAAAAGCCAAAGATGCATTGCGACTATCAAAGGAGATACTAAAACGTTTGCATCTTCACCTTGATGAGGAAGAAATAACCACCTTTGATGCAGGCTTTAAATATCTTGGAGTTATATTCTTAAGAAGCATGCTAGTAGTACCTTTTGACAAGCCTAAAAAAAAGAAAAAAGTAATTTCATGGCCTAAGCCATTTGATATTAACGCCTATATCTTAAAAAGAAAAAAGGGTTGGTAACATGGCTAACATATATATCACCGAGCAAAGATCCATATTGCGAAAAACCGGTGACAGGCTCCTTGTGCAAAAGGATGACCAGGTAATCCTGGATATACAGTGTCACAAGGTGGATGCAGTCCTTATCTTTGGAAATGTGCAATTTACAACACAGGCCGTACATGAGATCCTAG
>JAMOVK010000050.1 GCA_027067775.1 Deltaproteobacteria bacterium | reverse complement strand
GCCACCATCCTGGCAATCTGTAACCAGTCTAGATTTTTTGTCTTTAATATCTCCATTGGTTTTGTCACAAATAGATTTCTGGCAACTTAACGGTATTATCAGGGTAGTAGAGTTAAAATACCAATAAAATCAATGTAGAATATCCAGTTGCCGGGTTTTAAAATAAGACAATTTTTACTGCATAAAAACTAAGGCGTAATCTGTAGCAACAGATTTTTGAGATTGGACCTAAAACCTAAAAACATTCATAACAATTTTCCAAGTTAGAATGTCAATAAAATCGACATGGTCACGTCGAATGTTTGCTGAATAACATGATTCATCAGATAAACAGGGCAAGGACAGGGGTTTGATTAGACACTTGGCCCTGCTTGCCAGTCTAGTCAAAGTCCTTCCTTGTCCTTGCGCTTAATCCTGATAAGGGTATTTTATTCTGTCACTCCTACATCTTAAAATCATGTGAGTTGGTAGAAAGATTTCGTTATAAGTAATAGAAATGGGACAGGGGCATCTGAGCCTAATAATAGCTGATGTCCCTTACTTTAGAATATGGCAAGACAGCCTCGGTTTGATTAAGGGATGGTTATAGTGTTGGAACGCTGGATACGGTTGCAGGCCCTGTCAATGATTTCAATGTAAACGCTCCTAACATTTTGGAGTGGGAGTACCCAGATCCTCTGCAAACCGCTGTTCTGTCCCAATGCGCAAAAGCCGTAAGTCTTTTCTGGGTCTTTGCGTCAAAGATTTCAATTCGGGTCCTGGAGGTCTTCTTGTTTTAGGCCGCAGGGTGGCAGATATGGGGCCTGTTGAAACAGGTTATTTGGAAACTGTGCCCAGTTGGTTACAGGTATGTAAACCCCTCCCGCCTGGTTTTTGCAGGTTTTTGTAAGGATTAAGGCCATAGATCACAATACCGCCCCAGGGATCGTTGCCATTGTACATCTGAAAGTCCGGTCTTGGCGGATTATGATAAAAGCTCTCATGTATGGTTCCAGGGCCCAGATTTTTAAGGGTTATTTTTAAAAAGCAGTCCTGCGGATCATCTACTACCTGGATATCTTTTCCTACCAGGTCGGGTTTTAAAATCCGTATGAAATGAGGCATTTTATCATGCTTCGAGCCGAAAATGTTTTTTAATTTTGCATGTCTTCTTTTGTTCCGGCCATGGCGCTGGCCGTTATAAAAGAGAAAGGACATGCGAGTATGGCTGTAATGAAACCCGAATACCTTTTAACGAAATAAAAGGCAAGAAAGGGAGGCTTGGAAAGTAACGATTTTCAATGGACTGCATTTTCTCCCGCTTGGACAAAAACCATGTTACACTTGCAGTAAAGAGCATAACCTATCCATAAACCATCGAAAAAATAATCAGGAGAATGACAATGAAGAATTTTCGTTTCGGATGGTGGACCACTGGAAGGGATAAGGCTGCGGTAAACCTGTTTAACGTGGTATATCATGCAGTTAAAGCTGGTGAAATTGATGGGGACTTTGCCTATCTCTTTCTTTCAAGGGATGAAGGAGAGGGGAAACATAGCGATGAAATACTGGCACTTGCCCACAAAAGGGGCATCCCAGTGGTTCAACTTTCCGCACTGGGATTTGAGCCAGAACTCAGAAAGACAGACAGGAATCTGTGGCGCACCAAATATCATGATGAGCTCTACAAAAAGATTGAGCCTTTTGATTGCCCTCTGGCTATTCTGGCTGGTTACATGTGGGTGCTTAGTCCAGAGATATGTTCCAGGGTCTCTGCAATAAATCTGCATCCTGCCCTGCCAGGAGGGCCTGCAGGCACCTGGCAGGAGGTAATCTGGCAGCTTCTTGAAAAAGAGGCTGATAAGACCGGTGCAATGATGCATCTTGTCACTCCTGAGCTTGATAAGGGGCCTGCTGTTACCTTTTTTTCTTTTCGTATCAAGGGGGCAGACTGGGATAGGTTGTGGGAGGATTTCAGGCGGATAAAGGAAGAGCGTGGTATGGAGTACGTAAAAGGGGAGATAGGCGAAGACTTACCCTTATTTAAAAAGATTAGACAGCAGGGTGAAATCAGAGAGCTGCCATTGATTGTGGAGACACTAAAGGCCTTTGCGGACGGAAGGATAGTCTTGAAAGATGGCAAATTTTATCAAGCCTCAGGCGAGCCAATGACAGAACCTCTTGATCTTTCAGCATTTGTTAATGAAAAGATAGGCCTGCAGGAGAGCTGAGAGCGTGGAGATTCGTGAAAGGTCCTTGGAACAGGGCGCCTTGTTGGTAAATGGAGACTTTGCCAGTTTGCTTCAAAAACATGGTCTCTTGTCTTCCAGGGCACTTTGGAACATAAAAGACGAACCAGTAAAGGCAGTGGTGCCAGAGAGACGTACCGGAAGATTTTTTCTGAATGGGGCAGGTGGTGAAAGGATAGAGTTTTACATCAAAAAGTACAGACCTGTCCCCTTAACCGCGAGGTTCAAAGCGTTCTTTTCTTTAAAATTCAAAGACAAAGACGCCCTTCATGAATGGCGCGCCCTGTTGCTTTTTCACAAAAACCTCCTACCCACCCTTATTCCAGTTGCAGCAGGTAAAACCGAGGAAGGCACCTTTTGCGTGACACTAGGGCTTAAAAATTACAAAAGGGCCTCTGAGCTGCTGGACAGGGATTCTGGTCTTGGCATTAAGGACAGATTGGCTCTAATCGAAAGGGTTGCCATTTATGCGGCAAGGATGCACAAACTGGGTTTTGCCCATCAGGACCTGTATTTGCTGCATTTTTTTATAAAATTTCCCGAAAAGACCACGTTTCTCATAGATCTTCAAAGGGTTGTAATTCAAGAAAGACTTAGAAGAAGATGGGTAATAAAGGACTTGGCTCAGCTTCTATTTTCTTCCAGGCTTGTTATGTCAGATGAAGAGATAGATCATCTGTGGGATGCCTACTGTGCAGAGGTGGGCTTTGATATAAGGGATGACAAGAGACTTTTTAAAGATATTGAAAAAAAGGCTGCATGGATGATGAAAAGACATCTTAGAAAAGGTTGCTAACATGTGCAGTCAGAGAGAACCTGTAAGGTCTTAAGTCAACTCTTGTGTCACTTACTCGCTGTTTCGTGAGAAAAACTCCAAAGCCTTTATTTTGGCCTCGGCCATGGTCTTTGATCTCTGGACCGACATTGCCAGCCTGTTTCCAAAGGCATAGTTCTGGCTAAAGTAATGTGTAAATTCCTTTAGCCTGCCAAGCCGCCTTTCTCTAGGAAAAAGCTCTTCAAGATATTGAAAGAATTTCAGCCATGTGGCTGGCAGATCAGGCGCTTGGGCTTGGGCTCCTTCCTTTGAAAAAAGACAGAGACAAATGTCTCTGAAAATCCAGGGCCTTATTGCAGCCCCCCTTCCTATCATGATGCCGTCTGCCCCTGTGATTTTGAAACACCTTCTTGCATCTTCTATGGTGAAGATTCCACCGTTGATAATCGCCGGAATGGAAAGGCTTTCTATTGCTTTTACTGTCATTTCCCATCTGGGGGGCCTTGCAAAGGGTTCCTTGTCAAATCTGGCATGTATATAAAGGGCGTCTATGCCAAGGTCTTGGAGAAACAGACACCTGTCTTTGAAGGTGGATGCAGATGTGTCGGACCTTTGGCCAAGACGGATTTTGACTGTTATTGGAAGGCTGCAAAGCTCCTTTATGCGCCGGATAATCTCTTTCAACCTGTCAGGATCGCGGGAAAGGGCGATTCCGCCCCCTTTTTTCACAACCTTTGGGGCACCACAGCCAAGGTTTATGTCTATACAGTCTGCTCCAAGGGTCAAAATTTTCTCTACAGCCTTTTCTGCATGATCAGCCCTGTATACAAGCAATTGGTAGCTTATGGGACGTTCCCTTGGTGTGCGTATAAGGTATGGAGATATGTCAGGATTTTCATGGGGCAGGCTTGATGCAGAGAGCATTTCTGTTGAGAGAAGCCCAACTGGTCCAAAGTCTAGAATAAGCTGTCTTAAGGCACTGTGGGTAAGCCCTGCCATTGGGGCAAGAAAAAGAGGAGGTGATATGTCTAGCCCTGATATTTTTATCCTATCCCTGAACATCCGTTTTATGCCCTTTTTTTGTTTTCATAAGGGATTCAAGCACCTTTCTCTGGGCAAGCCTCTGTCCCCTTTTTCGCGCTACAAAAATGGGCCTTTTCTTGTATCTGTCAAGACCGGTTACATACATGGCTGTGGAAATGGTGCCCGGAGTAGGCGTAAAATCCTGAAACTGTCTGACAGGAAGGCGCAGTTTTTTTAGTTTCCTTCTCATGGCTTCCATATGCAAAAGGGTGCAGCCAGGATGAGATGTCATGAAATATGCGGTTATTTCCTTCTTTTGGCCAAGATTCTTCAAAAGGCTCCTGGTCTTTTGCAAGAACTTCTCAAGCACCAAGGCCCCAGGCTTGTGCATAAGCATGAGTACCTCTTCTTCTGTATGTTCTGGTGCAATCTTCAAGGCACCCGGCGTATGTTTCTCCAGGATGTCTTTTAAGAGTTTTGGGGTCTTAAGCAAAAGCTCCATTCGCAGTCCGGACGAGACAAAGACCCGCCTGACGTCCTTGTGATTTCTGGCAGCCTCCAAAAGTTTTCTAAATAGATCCTCATTCACAGTAAGATTCTTGCAGATTTTTGGGAAAAGACAGTCCTTTTTCTTGCAGCGGTAGGAAAGCCTGCAACCCACACCATACAGATTTGCCGTTGGCCCTCCAAGGTCCGTGATGGTGCCTTTAAAGCTCGGAATATTTGTAAGATCGTCTATTTCTTTCAATACGGAGGCAACACTTCTTGACGTAACCACTGGCCCTTGATGACGTGCTATGGCACAAAAGGAACAGTTTCCTGAACATCCCCTGACAACTGTAATGGAGTCTTTTATCATTTCCCAGGCCGGCACGCGACCAAAGTGTGGATGCGGCATTCGGGTAAAGGGAAGCTGGTAAATCTCATCCATTTCCTCTGTTGAAAGGGGAGGAGCAGGAGGATTTTGTAACACAAACACGCCGCCCTTTTGTTCTTGAATTAGAATGAGATCCTGGCCGCTTCTTGCAGATTCATCAATTTTTAGTTCTGCATCAAGAAAGCGGGCAAGATCGTTGTTAATTTCCTCCCATGATGGAAGACATTGGAATTTCTGGGCTGGCAAACCCGTCTTGCCATGCCTTGTGCATGTCCCGGGGATGCCTATAAGATCTTGTTCCGTTGCTAAGCGTCTTGCGATTTCGATAATGGCCCTTTCTCCCATTCCAAAGACCAGTATGTCAGCCTTGGAGTCTGTAAGAACCGAGTTTCTGAGCCTTTCTTGCTGATAGTCATAGTGAATAAAGCGGCGAAGCGAGGCCTCTATGCCACCAAGAACGATCGGTACGTCAGGGAATGCCTGTCTTGCAAGGTTTGCGTATCTCAGCACCGCCCTGTCAGGCCGTCTCCTGTTGGCCTTTATCTTTGGGCCTTGAAAGTACGGGTTGCCTTCTGGACTGTATGCATCCTTTTGCCTCACCCTTGCATTGCCTGTGTAGTTGGCAACTATCGAATCCAGGTTGCCAGAAGAGATGCCAAAAAAAAGCCTGGGTTTTCCAAATTTTTTAAACTCAGTAGGATCATGATGCCTGGGTTGGGCAAGAATGGCCACCTTGAGGCCATGGGCTTCCAGCAATCTGCCAACTATGGCAATGCCAAAGGATGGGTGATCCACATATGCATCTCCAGTAACAAGTACAACATCTGGTCTGTCCCAGCCACGTATTTCCATTTCTTTTTTTGTGACAGGCAGGAAGGAAGCGGCCATACTGGCTCTGTTGACTACTACTGGATTTTGCATGGGATGCAAGAGTGTACCCTAATAGCCTTAGATTTCAAATGAAATTTAAGGGTGTCCTGCCTAGCTCAGATTGTGCTTTTTTGTTTTGTCCCTGGTGGGAATTGCAATGCTTTTTAAAGACCTCAAAAGGATTTATCCTGATTTTCGAAAAATTAAGAAATAGTTTTCACGGAAAAATTTTTCTTTTTTGGAAAAACTTTTCCCCAAAATATCCATTACTATTTCCAAAATGGATTTTTTTGCTGATTAACAATAGCGGGGCAGATTTTTTTTCGGTATAGTTAATGCGTATTTTAGGAGATTTGTTGGTAAAAGAGGGAAGCGATAGCAACAAAAACTGGCTTTTTTCTTATCTGGCTGCTATCCATTTTTTATTATTCATTCATTATTACATTAAAAAATTAAACAATTAGGAGGAACATTATGGCTAATTTTAGAGATATTCTTGCCATGCTGGTTCAGCAAGGCATGGCTCCATCTGCTCCGCGTCGTATGGGTAACGCCTTTGGAATGAATGATAAGTCAGGGGCTGGTTCCCTGATAGACATTATAGGCCAGCTTGGTGGGATGCTTGCAGGACAGGCTGGTTCAGGCTCATCCTCTCAAAGTTCTGGTGGACTTGGTGGTGTTTTGGGAGAGGTGATTGAATCCCTGGGTGGCGGTAATCAAAATGTCATTGGCAATCTTGCTGCTCTGGCTGAATCCATGTTTGGGAATAAGGGCACAAGACAGGCAGACAGGACGGCAGTTGGAAGCGGTATATTGTCGGTGCTGGCATCTCTGGCTATTACGGCTCTTCGCAAGGCCGGGCATCAGCCTGCAGCCATGCCAATGAGCCTTTATGAGCCAAAGAGTGACAAGGATTTGGCAGCTATTGAAAATGAGGCGGAAATAATAGTAAAGGCCATGATTAATGCTGCTAAAGCGGATGGCCGTATTGATGATGCCGAGGTTAAAAAGATCATAGGCAAGCTGCAGGAAGACGGCCTTAGTGAGCAAGAGAAGCAGTTTTTTATTCAGGAGGCAAACAAGCCCTTGGATATAAACGAGTTAATTAATAGTGTTTCAGGTCGACCGGAACTCGCGGCACAGGTTTATGCTGCTTCGTTGCTTGCTATTGAAGTAGATACGCCTGCAGAAAAGGAGTATCTGCAGCAACTAGCTAAAGGGCTTTGTCTTGATTCTCAGGTGATCGAGCATATCCACCAGTTACTTGGTGTGCATTAAGAAATGTTAAACAGGAGGATAATAATATGGGTCTATTGAATTTTGTGAAGTCTATTGGTGAGAAGCTATTTCATAAAGAAGAAGAAGCTCCGGAAAAGATAACCAGTTACATTGAAGGGAACAATCCTGGAGTTTCCAATCTGAAGGTTGAAGTGAGGGATGGCGTTGCCACTTTAAGCGGTGAGGCAGAAAGTGCTGAAGCCCGCGAGAAAGCGGCTTTAATGGCGGGTAACATAGAGGGTATCAGTGAGGTCAGGTTTGATAATCTAAAAGCTCCTGCTGCCGAGGTTCGTGTTGAATACTATGAAGTGGTGGCTGGCGATACGCTTTATGGAATTGCCAAAAAATTCTACAACGATGGCAATAAGTATATGAAAATTTTTGAGGCCAATCGTGAGGTAATTAAGGACCCCAATAAAATTTATGTTGGCCAGAAAATAAGAATTCCACTTGATTAGCATGGATTTGCCATCAACAGTCTAGCGGATCAACTTTTGACAAATGGCCTGTTTGGTCTACATTATTTCTTTAGTCCATCATTGCTAGACCACCCGCTACATACAATGTTTTCTTCGTAGCGGGTGGAATATTATTTTACAAACTGGCATATTCTCGCTTTTTATTTTCTCTGGACAGTTTACTATTTACTATCAATCCCAATGAGCAACGAGCCCTGTCAATGTGCACAGATCTATTTTTTAAATGGCCTGTTTTTTGGGTTTCCACAATTGTCAGAGTCCATAAAAAATATCAAAGAACGGTCTTGAAAACTCTGATTCAGTTTTGATAGCCTCCAAGTTACAAGAAAGGCTGGAGGCGTTTGTGTGATAAAGCCAAGATATGCAAGGGCAAGTGGAGTGGCGTTTTTCATGTTGCTGCGCATTACCATGCTCCCGTAACGACAAAAATATATTGTAAAAGCCGGCTGATGAAGCTGGCTTTTCAAGATTGTCAGATTCAGATGATGTTCGCTTCAAAAAATGCATTTGCTCCATGTCACCATTTTTGATATGATCTTACATGTAAGAGAAAATAGATAGTTGGTGAGGCGAAGCGATGGCCGATGTAGCAACCACAAAATTGTCCTCTAAGGGGCAGGTCGTAATACCCGAAAACATCAGGAAGAAGCTCAGACTTGAGGCAGGTGTTCAGTTTGTCGTATTGGGTGATAAGGACGTTGTAATTCTCAAAAAAATATCTCCACCATCGATTGATGAATTTGATACTCTCATAAGAAAGGCCAGAAAGGCGGCCAAGGAAGAGGGGCTTAAAAAGTCAGATATTGAATCGGCGATAAAGAAAGTAAGGTCACAATAGTGAGGGTGGTACTTGATACCAATGTTCTGATTTCAGGAATATTCTTTTCTGGACCTCCAGCTGAAATATGAACTCATTGGACAAACAGGGCCTTTGAATCAGTGGTATAGGAGCCGATAATCACAGAATATGTTAGAGTTGCTGAGGAGATTGCTAAAAAATTTCCCCAGCTAGAAATTGCAGAAGTTTTGGATTTGTTCATTGTAAATTCAAAGGTCGTTGATACTAGGGGATTAGAAATAAGGCTGTGCGAAGATCCAGATGATGACAAATTCCTTGAATGTGCAGTGGCTGGTGAATGTCAGGCAATCGTCAGCGGAGATAGGCACTTATTGAAAATAAAGGAATTCCAAGGCATAAAAATTATCAAGCCGAGAGATTTCCTGGATAACTGTTTGTAATAAAAAAAAGTGAACAATCCGCTCAAGCTGACCTTCAATCCGCTGCGCTCTTTGGGCTTGGGGTTGCCGGCAGCTTAGCTCCAGCGTTTATCGGAACATAAGGGTTATGATACTTGGAATTGGTGTAGATATAGTAAATATAGCCCGTATTAAGGCCGTGATTGACCGTTATGGTGAAAGATTCTTGCTCAGGGCCTTTTGTCCACAGGAAATAGAGGACTGTTCCAAAAAGGTGGAATCAGCGCCCTGTTACGCTGCAAGATTTGCTGCCAAGGAGGCCTTTGTAAAGGCTCTTGGCACAGGATTCAGCAGAGGGATCGCCTTAAGACAGGTGTGCATAGAAAAGCTCGAAACTGGCGCTCCTGTTATAAGTATTCAAGGAGTAGCATTGGAAAAGGCCAAGGATATGGGAGTAAAGAAAATCCACGTGTCCTTGTCCCATGAAAGAGATGCTGCAATAGCAATGGTTGTCATTGAAAGGGGCGGGCATTGAGCCCGTTGTGTCTTGTTCTCTTTTGTAATAGAGGTTCTAGGCTTTGGAAAATTTGACCCTGTGCACAAGACAGTAGAGGGTGGGGACCAGAAACAGGTTTGCAAAGGTGGCTGCAAGGAGCCCGTAACCAAAGGAGACAGCCATGGGAGAAAGTATCATGGCCTGGCCTGTGGCGAAGAATATAAGTGGTGTAAGGCTTAATATTGTTGTGACCGAGGTAAGGATTATAGGCCTGAGTCTTATGGCTGCTGCCTTTAAAAAGTGCTCGCGGCTTGGATGTTCTCTGAGATGTCTTTTAAGAAAGTCAACCATAATGATGGCGTCATTCACTGCTACTCCAGAAAGTCCAACAAAGCCAAGAAGCGACGTGATGGAGATGTGAAGGCCCATAATGAGATGCCCCAGTATTACCCCAACAAAGGCAAAGGGTACGGAAACAAGCACGATAAATGCATCTCCAAAGGAGTTGAACTGTAGAAGAAGCACTATAAGGATGCCAAGAATGGCCACGCACCCTGCCATCATGAGGTCTCGCAGCGTGCGCTCGGCAACCCTTTTTTCTCCTTTTATTTCGGTCACAACGCCCATTTCAGCAATTTTTTTAAAGGTGGGAGCAAGCCTGTCCATGACCTCGCGGCTGGTGGTAACTTTCTTGTCAATAGAGGCGGTGACGGTTATCTGGCGCACCCCGTTTTCCTTCCAGATTCTAGAAAGTCCTTGTTTGGGCACGATCGTGCAGATATCTGTTATGTAGACAAGCCTGGACGTTCCAGGCACAGGAAGCCTGAGTTTGAAAAAACGATCCAGATCCCGCCGGTCTTCCAGATATGTCCTTACAACAACGTCCCTGCTGACATCCTTCATGATTCGTGCAGTCTTTATATTCAGGTAATAGGGAATGAGTGAGGAGGCCAAAGATGCTTCAGAAAATCCAAGTTCCTTCCCCCTCTTGTTTAGATGAAGGGTGAGTTCTATTTTTCCAGGATCGTAGTTGTCTGCGATGTTTTCCACACCATCTATGCCTGAAAGGGCCTTTTCTAAAAGCTGTGCAGCATGGACCATTTTCTTTAACGCCTTTGTCTTGTCCTTTCCCGGATAGGAGAACGAAACCTCGATGTCTGCCCGTACAATGCCTGCCTTTGGCTTTGTGACTGTCAGACGCTGTATCTTTATGTCTCTTAGGTTATTTTCAATGACCTTCACAAGCTCCATGGCAGTGTGTTTTCTAGTGCCAAAGGTATAGGTGCCAAACATTATCACCGGGTAAACAAAGCGTTCCAAGAAGTTTTGTGGGGCCGGTTTTTGCAGATTTACAAATATCTGAAAGAGATCCTCTCCAACATCAAATTCCATCTTGTCATTAAAGGATGTTCCAATGTGTGTTGCAATGGAGTCAAGGTCTTCTGGGGGGAGGCACTGGCGCACACGTTTTTCAATTATTGACACGACCTTTTCCGTGTCTTCTATGCCGTATCTGGAGGCCAGTTTTCCTCTTATGTATATCTGATCGGCGTCGAACTGGGGAAGGAGCGTAAAGGTAAGAAAGAGCTTCATTGAGATCAGGCTCAGGACAAAGATTACCACAGCCCCTGCAATTGCCTTGTTCTTGTGATCAATGAGTGTGCCAAGAAGTCTGGAGTAGGCACGCCTTAGCGGTTCCCAGTTTGAAAATGGGCTTTTGCCAATCCCTGACCTGTAAAGCTCCACACCATGGACAGGCAGTATGAAAAGGGATTCTATAAGAGAGGCCAGTAGGGCTGCGCTAACAAATACTGGGATTATTTTGAGAAATTTTCCTATGTCTCCACCTACCATAAGAAGCGGGATGAATGCAGCAACTGTAGTAAAGGTGGCAGCACAGACAGGCCAAAAGACCTCTGCTGCCCCCTCAATGGCAGCCTCTCTGTGACAGAGGCCGGATTCCATCTTTCTGTATATGTTTTCGCCTATGACAATGGCGTCATCCACCACCATTCCCAGGGCCATCAAAAAGGAGAAGAGAGACAGCATGTTTATGGTCTCACCACGATAGTACAGATAGACAAAGGAGATAAGAAAGGCGGTGGGTATGCCAAGAAGAACGGTAATTGAGACTCGCAGGTTC
>JAMOVK010000049.1 GCA_027067775.1 Deltaproteobacteria bacterium | reverse complement strand
ACCTTTTTCAAAGGTTGGCCTTGTCTATGGCCCACCACTTTTTGTGGCTGCAGATGCAAGGGGAGCACAAATAGAGATTGCACGGCTCCAGCTTGAAAAAGAACTTAACAAGGCGTCTGTGAAGGCCAAAAGATTAGCCAGAGCAGGAGATCGGCTGTCCAAATGAAAAAATGGGATCAGCTAACTACTGCAGAACAGCAAGCCCTTGTTGATATAAGAAAAAACGGGCCAGATTGCGCCAAGTTTCTCTCTAGAAGAATAAGGATGGATCTTGGCTCCACCATGGAACTCCTGACCGGCCTTGAAAAAGACGGATGGCTTCAAAGGGTGCAGGGCACATTTCTATTTAAACGGGGCTTTAAAAGACCCAAACACATGAACCACACCTACTATGAACTTACAAAACCGGCTGAAAAACAGTTAAGACAACTTGCAAGAAAAGGGCTTGTCTGATTTATTAGTCAGCCATGAATCCGTTGAACATCCTGTCTTCAATTCATATCAACTGGTTGGACCTGGTCCTTGGGCTGATCTTTGCAATAATAATAGTTAGAGGACTTTTTACTGGCTTCAGTAGAACAATCTCAGGCCTATTAGGCGCCCTTGTAGGATTTTGGGTAGCAGCAAATCACTACGAATTTCTTTCCCAAAAGCTTGCCTTTGTCATTAAAACAGAGATGTGGAGAGGACTTGCCGCCTTTTTCCTTCTCTTTGTAGTGGTCTATCTGGCCTTTGCAATTGCAGGCATACTGTTTAGAGGCCTGTTCCAGGCCCTTCATTTGTCCTTGTTTGATAGACTCCTAGGGGGCATCGTTGGATTCCTAAAGGCCCTTGCCATATCCTCTGTCATTGTTTTTATACTCACCCTGACCCTTCCATCCAACAGCCCTCTGTTAAAAAATTCCTATCTTTATCCCAGGATAAGCACAATGGCCAGGGTCTTGACAGACTTTGTCCCGGAAAATCTAAAGGCCCGATTCATGTGGAAGTGGAGAAGGATTGAACTACAGTTTCACAAGGGGAAAAGGGAGAGTATCTAAGATCTATCAAGGCAAGCCCTCCTTGAAAAGCAACACTCCTGCCCTGTTACCTCCAAGGAGATAACCTCCTTGCCTTTTTATGGCAATAAAACCAGGCACCTTTTCAAGATAATGCCTTAACCTTACCCTGGTAAAGACAAGGCATGAATCGTTTTTTGACAATGCATTGGCCAATCTGTCAGGATGCTTTGTCTTGATTCGAAAGATAGGCCTGCCTGTATAAAATATCATAGACGGCTTCCATAGCCCAAAAGAGACAAGCTTCACCCTTTCTCTCCTAGCGTGAGACGCTCTATTATGAAGAACATAGCGCACCTCCTTAGCCAACTGTCTTGCAGGCCCTTGGAAGATGCAGGCTGCCTTGGGAAGAAACCACACCACGAAAAAGGAGGAAAAAAACACAGCGACAAAGAACCTTGTGCAAAACTTGACCCGTGTCTTTAAAAACACAAAGGGAATAGGCAAAGTAAATATCAGCAGCGTAAATGCCAACAACCTTATTTCTGGTGGAGGCCTTTGGGTAAAGGCATATTCTGTACTGTCAAAACGCACAAGGGTTAAAACCCTTTCCCACACAAATTCTGGAAACAGCAGCAAAAGGCCAGAGACAAGAAAAAAGATGACAGCCAAAAAAACGATCAGAATCCTTGATGCCTTAGAAGGTGCCAAGGCATCATTGCTGCTTAAGCCCGAGACAGAAAGGGCAAGGCATACAGATAGGAAAGGAAGGGCAGGAACTATGTAGTTCATCTGTTTGGTAGCAGCAATGGTCAAAAGCACGAAGATCCACACAGATGTCATGAAACAAAAGATAAAAAGACTGTCCTTTGCTCTAATACCTACCTTGACACCCTTTATCATTAAAGGAAAACCCCTTGCAAGTACTGGTGGAAAAAAGAAAGACATGGGGAAACACCCAACAGCCAAAACGATTATGTAAAAAATGGGCCCTCCTCCATGTCCAAGAAGCGTGGTTGCAAACCTTTCTAGATTCTGTGTCAAGAAAAAGGTCTCGATAAAACTTGCGCCCATGCGCTGATAGATTGCAACATACCATGGCAGGCTCACCAAAAGAAAAACCATGACAGAGATGGAGAATCTTTCAGGCCTTAACCAGGAAAAATCCCTTTTAGCAGCTGAATAGGCAAGAAATACAGGAAGAGACATGGCCAGTGTCACAGGACCTTTTGTCAAAAAACCAAGGGCTAAAAAGAACCAGCAAAGCACAAGGAGCATGAAACGCCTTGATGCCAGATAAAAATAGAAAAAAATCATGGATGCCCAAACAAAAAGACTAAGCAACATGTCTGTCAGACAGGCCCTTGCCACAAGAAGAAAAAGCGGACTTGCCAAAAGTACCAGAACCGAAACTTTTCCAGCCCGCCTGTCACCAACCACTTGTTCCACCGCCCAAAACATGGAGCATAAAAGGACAAAAGCTGCTACTGCAGAGGGAAATCTGGCCGCAAACTCGTTTTGTCCCAACATCTTGAAAGAGGCTGCCAGGGTCCAAAAAAAGAAAATGGGTTTTTCAAGGTAGGGCCTGCCATTTAAAGTAGGAACAACAAAATCTCCACTTTCTAGCATGAATGCCGCACTTGATGCGTATTCCCCTTCATCCCTGTCTGTAAGGGGAAAAGAGCCAAGGCCTGCAAAAAGTAGTATTGCTGCCAATACGAAGACAGCAAGATAGAAGGTCCGAGGTCCAAGGTTCATCCCTGCCTGCTCCATTACGGTATCTTATCCTTTGGATTGAACCTTATCTCTATCTCTTCAAAATCTTTTTGCATTGTTCTTGGAAATGGCTCAAACGGTGCAGAAGCCCTTACGGCCTTTATAACTGAACGATCAAAGGCGGCATTTCCTGAGTATTTGGTTACCCTTATGTCGAGTATCCGCCCGTTCTTGGCAACGGTGATATTTACTACTGTCTCCAAATCCTTCCTATCTGCTAGAGACAAAGGAAAGTGCCAGTTTCTCCTAACCTTTGCCTTTACATACTCTCCGTATATTGAACCTTGTCTGTTAGAGATTCCTCCAGCACCTGTCTTTCTGGAACTCCCCTTTTCTCTGGAAAGTTTTTCTTCAAGTTCTGCAAGCCTTCTCTTTAGACGTTCTTCTCTTTCCCTTTCCTTCAGACGCCTTTGTATCTCTTTAATACGTTGCGCCACCTTTGTTTCGGCAATCTTCCTGTTTTTCTGTTCAGATTTTACAGATTTTGTCGTCTTTTTCTTCTCTTTTTCTAAATTTTTCTTTTTTTTCACTTTAGTATTTAGAGAAACGGCCTTTTTCTTCCTAACCTTGCTAATTTTCTTTTCAGGTTCCGGTTTGTGTTTGGGCTTGGGGGTTTGGATCTTTTTCTTATTTGCAGCGTGTGACCTTAACTTTGGCTTATTGGTGGCTGGTGGCTTAGCCAGTTTTGGACTCTCTTGCGTCTTTTGTACCTTTACAGGCCCGGGCTTTTTCTCACTCTTTCCAAATCCTGGTTCAAACAGTTGCACGGTATATGGTATTTGAACCTTTGCCTTGGTCTCAAAAAGCCTTGGTCCCCACAAAAAACCAGCCAGCAACACACCATGGAACAGTAATGCCAGCACAAAGGCCTGCTTCCACAAACTATTCGACCAGTTATCTCTCATGAATTGGAGTTAGTTCGTTTTTTGGATTTTGGAGGTTCCACTTTTTCAGGAGCTGTTACCAGTCCAAGATTCTGAAAGCCCGCCTCTTTCACTGCAGCCATAACCCTAGCAACTGTACCGTAGTCAACATTTTTATCTGCCCTAAGAATTACCTGTGTTACATTGGCACCCTTTTGAAGGCTGACCAGTTCTGTTTTGAGAGTAACCACATCAACTGGCAGGGAATCAAGGAATATCTCACCTTTTTTAGAAACTATTATCTGGGCATGTTTTTTTTTCTGAGGCAAAACCTTGGCAGTTGTCTCAGGAAGCTTGACATCTATACCCCTTGTCATCATTGGTGCAGTAACCATGAAGATTATCAATAGCACCAGCATTACGTCTACCAGTGGAGTGACATTAATGTCTGAAAGAAGCTTCTTATGATTGTTTGATGACATTGCCATCCTTATCTTTTTCTCCTCAATCTATACAACTGTGGCCTCTGCCAATAGACTTTCTTCTTAGTAGATCCCTTTCCACCTCATTAAGAAAATCCGCTCCAAAGGCCTCTAGATCCTGTTCCTTGGCACTGGAATGGCTCATAAAAACGTTGTAAGCAATCACCGCAGGGATTGCTGCTGCTAATCCGACAGCCGTAGCAATAAGGGCCTCAGATATGCCTGGAGCGACTGTAGCCAGGCTTGCGCTTCCCTTCAGGCCGATATCGTGAAAACTTCTCATGATACCCCAAACAGTACCAAAAAGCCCAATAAAGGGAGCAGAGTTACCAATGGTAGCAAGAAGAGGGAGGGCTGCTTCAAGTTCCTGTATCTCAAGTTTTATGCCTTTTGAAACACTTCTTGACAGGACATCTATCCAGGCAGCCCTGCTAAGAGGAGCGTCATCCATCTTTACATCTCTTCTGAGCTTTTTGTAATCCTCATAGGCAATAGAAAACACGTTGGCCATTGGAGAGTATCTCATTCTCCTGGCCCGGCTTGCCACTTGAGAAAGACTCTGGCTTTCTGCAAAAAAAAGTTCAAACTCCTCGTCTAGTGAAGAGGCCTTTTTAAACATGCGTGCCTTTAAAATAATTATTGTCCAGCTCAAAACCGACATCAGAACCAACAGCACAAGCACCATCTGGACTACTGGGCCTGCGCCCAATATCATGTGAAATACCGTAGAGTTATAACTCATCTATCTAGAATCCTTTCTCTTACATTATTCAGTAAAACTTCCATTTAGGATCCAAGCTTGCTCAAAAAAACATTCCTTTACCATTTTTATAGTTGGCAATCAGGCCTGAAGCAGCTGCTCTTTCAAAAAGACTTTTTATCGCCTGTCTTCCTTCAGTACCAAGGTCATAAGAATAGTGGTTCACATAGAGATCAATATGTTTCTTCTGTACATCAGGTGAAATTTCTTGGGCAAACTTGCCAATAAACCTCGAAACTTCATGGTAATTTTTCTTAGCAAATACCATGCTCTGTCTGATGGAATCTTGCAAGATGGACAGTTGATCACTATGAAGGCTCCTTTTTGCAATGATACCGCCAAGAGGAATGGGCATGCCTGTGGTTTCTTCCCACCAATCGCCAAGATCTTGCAGCATAACAAGCCCCAGGTCTTTATAGGTAAACCTGGTCTCATGTATGACACAACCTGCATCTACTTTGCGTGAACAGATTGCTTTGGTGATTTCATTAAAGGACATCTCTACCAGTTTTTGAGCCTCTGGCACATAAAGCCGCAACAAGAGAGCGGCTGTTGTATTTTCCCCGGGGATAGCAATGGTTGCATTGGCCAGATCCTTTTTGGACATAGGGTTCCTTGCAAGAATCAATGGGCCGCACCCCCTGCCCAAGGCGGCTCCGGCAGAAAGAATAACGTATCGATCCAACACTTTGCCCGCCAATGCAAAAGAGACCTTGCTCACATCCAAAAAGTTGCTCAAGACCAACCTGTTAAGTTCTTCCACATCTTTGATGACAGGTGTAATCTTAAAAGGCAGACGCTCTTTTTCTAAAAGATGATAAAAGATAAAGGTATCATTTGGACAGGGTGATATGCCAAGACGGATCTCCTTCATAACACCCCACCTGTAAAGTTCAATATATGAGGCACTTGCCTCACCCCTTCCATCAGTAATTCCAGGGCACCCTTGATATTCCAGTTTGACCTGTTGGGGTCCCCTGCCAAATTACTAACAGTGCGAAGCTCCAAAAGCCTGACGCCGTATTGGCTACACACCAGAGCCGCTGCCGCACCTTCCATATTTTCAATCTCCACTCCAAATTGCCCAGCAATCATATTGGCCCGATCTACGCTTCCGCTAGAGCAAGACACGGTAGCCATTGGAGCCAACCTTAATACCTGACATCTGGCAATAGCCTTAGCCAGGTCTTCTTTCTGATGAACCAGAAAAAAACTCTGATGAATCTCTTCGCCCTCTATATCAAACATTTCGATTTTATCCCCAGCACATCGTCCAAAATCTGCCAAGATTTCACTTTCCGCAACAAAAACCTTTTCTGATAGCAGGTGTTTCTCAAGATAGGTGCCAGCTATACCGGCAAGAATAATAAAATGGACTCTCTCATTTTCAAGAAATCTTGTGATATTGCAGGCTGTTGAAACAGGTCCAACTCCACAAACAAATCCTCTTAGACCAGTGTCTCTAATTGCTGGAGACAATGCCCCAAGTTCCATTTTTGTTGGACAAAAAATGGCTGCCTTGTCCTGGGGTTTGCATCTTTTCCATTTAGTCTCTGCCATTTTTTTTAAAGTAATCTGCTAGAAAAAGCTCGAGTTGCCAACATGCAAAAAGTTCCTTGCCAGACTGGGCCCTCAAAGACTCGATAGCCTTTTTATCAAACTTCTCATATATCCTCTGACACAAATAGTTTACACAAAAATGATAGCGGGCTTTTAAGGTACAGCCATTCCTCCCAAGAAATCGGCAGCTATCCTTATAGTAGCTTTTGTCTTGGATTTCTATCCCCATCAACATGTTCAAAAGAAGCAGATGGGGATCGTACCAGGTAGCTATATGTTCGCCACAACACCCTCCACCAGGGATGCTTGTTGCACAATATCCACAAAAATCAGGAAGCCCTGCCTGGACCATGAGCCTGCTGCTTCTTTCTATCTCAGAGCTATAGTTTTTAAGAAGGGTAACAAAGACGGATTCTGACATGAGTTTTTCTCTATAATCTTTATAGAGCTGCCTTGCCTGTTGAACACTATTTTCTACAAGAAGGGATTCGTCCATTTTTTCATCAAGGTTGCATTTCAAAATCAAATTGAAAAAGAGGAATCTTTTTTGCCAAAAGTTTTTCTGCCTCCTTATCCATAACCAAAAAGGGATCCTACAGACAGGCTTTTTACAAAGTAATAAAACAAGCGGCTTTAGTTTATAGGGAAAATAAAGTTGTGCAAGAAATGTTAACGCTGATCTTCCAACAGGTTATCCCGTGTTGGAAAAAACAGACTGACCCGTGTCCCTTTTCCTGGATGACTATAAAGTTTTACCACACCTTTATGACCACGGACAATACCAAGCGCTGCAGACAAGCCTAAACCCCGGCCCTGAAACTTTGTTGAATAAAATGGCTCAAATATCTTTTCAACTATAGAAGATTCTATCCCAGGACCTGTATCTTCTATCTCTATAAAACAATAAAGGCCCGTATCTAGATTGTCTACAACCACTGCATCCTTGAAGAAATCCTTACTATCAACTACTTCTATTCCTGACCTTACAGTTATAACACCTTCATTTTCGCCGATAGCCTCTACCGAATTCACAAAAAGATTTACAATCGCTTGGCAAACATGGGACTTATCTATTTTTACACTTGGCAACTCCTGTTTAATTTCCATCCTGAGACTCAGATTCTCGGGCAACATCAGTTGTAGCACAGGCTCTACTTCCTCTAAAAGGAGATTCAGATCTGTTACCTCCCAAAAAGCATTTCCTGCCCCTGAAAAGGCCAGCATCTGTCTGGTCAACTCTGCTGCCTTTAAGGCAGAATTTTCTATCTTTGTGGCAATCGTCAAGACGTCTTTGTTATAATTGGCCCTGATGCACAGGAGTTCTAAATGTCCCAGTATAGACATGAGTATGTTATTAAAGTCATGTGCAATGCCTCCGGCCATAACGCCCAGGCTCTCAAAAAACTGTGCACGCTCTAATTTCTTTTGAAGCAGCACCTTTTCTTGTTCAGCCCTTTTTTTATCTGTTATATCACGAAATATACCGCGGGTACTGATGGGAATACCGTTTTCAAAACGGCAATTACAGCTTCCCTCCACATATACCAAACGCCCGTCTTTTGACTTAAAGGCTATTTCTATGCGATCAAGTCTTTTGCCAGACATCAGCTCAGAAAACAAGATCTTACAATGATTCTGACAGTCATCGGCTATGATATCAAAGATGTTTAGACTTTTAATCTCTTTGTCACAATAGCCAAGGGTCTGCTTCCAGGCCCGATTTACATAAAGGAATCTACCTTCTGGAGTAACGCTCTGAACCAAATCATTGGCGTGCTCTAAAAAATCTAGAAGATCCTTACTGGAGAACTCTTTTACTACACCGGAACCGACTTTTTTGGCAAGATTCTGCATAGATACGATTTGCAATAAAGATTAGTTAGGGAAGATCACACAACTGCAATGACTACATATGAAAAAATAGCGTGTCGATTTTTTAAACCCTTTCACAAAAAGACAAAGAGGAACAATTATTCACCAAAAACAAGCTTATTATAAAATTCACAAACTTATAATACAAGCAATTTTTTATTAACAACATACCTCTAGGATGTCAAAATTTCAAAAGGACAGGACGTATATCTTTGCCATCCATATGACAAACCATTACACTTGGCCTTTGCCCAAACCGCGGGATGCTGGCACTGCCTGGATTCAAAAACAATACGCCTTCTTTCTTTTCTATGTGGGCTGCATGCGTATGGCCAAAGATTACGCAGTTGATTCCTGCAGCTACAGGGTCTATGTCAAGAAGATAGGGTTCATGGACCATGTAAATGCAGAAATCGTCGATCTCTACCAAATCTGTCTTTGGGAAACGCTTTGCCAAAGCGCCCCTATCCATATTGCCTGCCACCGCATAGACCGGTGCGATATCTGCTAAATCCTCTATTACAGAGAAAGAGCCAATGTCTCCGGCATGGAAAATGGCCTTTACGCCCTCAAAAAGACCAAAAACCTTTTGCGGTAAACTGCCATGGGTGTCGGAAATGATGCCTATCTTCATAATCTGTAAAACTAATCGGAATCCATCTCTCGGGAAACAGCAAAATGCCTATCCATCTCAATCCGGTTAGAATTTTTTACTCATACTTATTGACAACGATCTGGGAAAATGGTTAGATTTTTCGCCGTTTCAGGAAAATATAGTATTCTTTCCTTGGCCAAAGAACTAAATACTTATACTTCTGTGTCTCTATTTTTTTATTTTTAAGTGGCAACCGGTGGTTATGCTACCACGCCGGACCAAAAGGAGGCTGCCTATGGCTACTGCAACTCCTGTTTTACAAAAAGAACTCCGTCGGTGTGATCAAAAGGCAAAAATGCTTACCAACTCCTTTGCCTGTGGCCCATCAACTCATCTACTCGTTGAGATGTGGCAGACTCCCTTTTCATCCCTGGCTAGTGCAGAGGTAATAGGAAGTGTACTTGAAAAGGCGGCCTCAACCTGTACCCTTTGCAATGACAACCAGGAAGTGAAAATAAATACCTATCAGTTTGATCCATACGGTGTCTCTGCCACTGCATCCAACCCTGCAATTCATATACTCATTCACACATGGCCTGAAAGGGAATACGCAGCCCTGGATATCTTTGCCAAGGATCAGGATCAGGCCCACAAGATACTTGATATTCTGAAGGCCACATTAAATCCAGGCCATATAGAGGTTATAGAGCTCACCAGGGGCCAATTGCTTGAAATGGAGGACACTTGACTCGCTATTGGTGGTCTGAGCGAATCGGACCAGGTTTTATTCACGGTTATGAGATCGAACCCCTTTTTGAACAACGCACACCTTTTCAACGTCTGCTAATCTTTGACAACGCCCAGTGGGGCAAGGGGCTTGCTCTCGATGGCATAGTACAAACCACCGTGGTGGATGAGTTTATCTACCACGAAATGATGGTTCATGTACCAATTCAAGCAAGAAACGAGCCTACCAAGTCTGTACTGATCATAGGTGGCGGAGACGGAGGTGTACTAAGAGAGGTCTTAAAGTATGACTCTGTGGAAAGAGTGGTCCAGGTAGAGCTTGATGAGGCAGTAATTATAGCCTGCCGTAAATATATTCCTGAAATATGTGGCAACTGGAAGGACCACAGGGTTGAACTTGTAATAGGAGACGGTGCCAAGTATGTACAAAAGGCCAGGAGTCGTGGTGAAAAATTTGATGTAATAATCCTTGATTCTACAGATCCTATAGGCCCGGCAATAGTCCTTTTTGAAAGGCCTTTTCATCAGGACCTGTCAGAATGTCTGACCGAAGCGGGTGTGGTGGTAAGGCAATCAGGGCTTCCAGTCACCATGCCCAAGGTCATGCCCTTTATCAGAAAACGTTTCTGTGATGTAATGCAAAATGTTCGGGTCTACCTTGCACCCATGCCCACCTATGGCGGAGAAATAGCCTTTGTGGCAGGAAGCAAGGACAGAGATCTATCTCTGGAAACTCCTTCAGGGCTATTTGAAGGCCGTTACTACAATCCCTCCATTCATCGTGCCTCCTTTTGCCTGCCAAGCTGGTGGAAAAGGCTTATTGAAGAATATGTGGATGACGGGACCATTCCCATAGAGACCCCTTCTTACTGGTAAAGTGAAAAAGAGGGCAATTATAGGTTTTCTCACAGACTTTGGATACCAGGATCCCTACGTTGGAATATGCAAGGCCATAATGGCCGCAATAAATCCTGATATCAAGATTGTTGATATCACCCATATGGTGAGGCCGCAGGATATCTTGCAGGCAGCCGTCTATCTAAAGGCATCCCTGCCAGCCTTTCCAGACAATGCCATTGTTCTGGCAATAGTAGATCCTGGAGTTGGCTCAGACAGGGCACCAATAGTGATTCGACATGGCGGGCGATACCTGATTGGCCCTGACAACGGTATTTTTGGTCTTGTTCTTAAGGGTGAGTACCAGGCCTATCGGATAAGACAAAAACCATTACATGGATTCCTGAAACTCCACGGTGTATCAATCCAGACCAGTAACACCTTTCACGCCAGGGACATTTTCTCACCTGCAGCAGCCCTTATCTCTAAAGGCATCTTACCTGAAGACTTCTGTAGCATCTTAAAAAAACCAGTAAAAGACCTGGATTTTCCCAAGGCAAAAATTAAAAATGGAGTTATTGAAGGGCACCTGCTCTACTTTGACGGCTTTGGAAACGCATGCACCAGCATAACCTCTAAGGATTTATCCAACTTAAAGTGTGACACCTCCAATATAAAGGTTACCCTACATACAAAAAATGGCAAAAGACTGTCCATTCCCTTTGGACGCACCTTTTCATCAGTGCCTCCAGGAAGGCCTATATGTTACATTAACAGTTTCGATCTTGTGGAAGTAGCTGTAAACATGGATAGTGCCCAAAAGGTGCTGGAGCTTTCAATAGGCGACAAGATCATCCTTTACTGCCAAAAGTAAACTTGGAACCTTTTCACCTCTTAATCTTTAAAAAGGCCGATTACAAAATTTTTAAATCCAAATTCCTTGAAAACAAAACTGATT
>JAMOVK010000048.1 GCA_027067775.1 Deltaproteobacteria bacterium | reverse complement strand
TTACTTTTGCCTTTTCTAGACAGGTCAAGGGCATACTGATACAAGACTCCTTTTTTTACATCACAAATACTGGCAAGAAGGGCCGAAGCCTCCTTGACACTCATCTTCCTGTCAGACAACAGCCCTGCCATCACCCTTTTCACTCCTTGCGGAATCTCATCCCCATTCCCAGCCGGCCTAACAGCTCCTTCCACAATCAAGGTAATCTCCCCCTTTACCCTGGGGTCTGCTGAAAGCATGGCCAGGATATCGCTAATACTGGAGAATATGTAGGTTTCATGTAGCTTTGTCATTTCCTTGGCCAGAAAGGCCTGCCTGTCTCCAAATATTTCTAACATATCTTGCAAGGTAGAAGTAATACGGTGAGGAGCCTCAAAAAACACGAGCAGACTCCCAAGACTGGATATCTGTTCTAAAATCCTCAGCCTTTCCTGTTTCTTTGATGGCAAAAAACCGACAAAATGATACGAGTCCGCCTTCATACCGCAAACACTGAGGGCACAGGCCACTGCACTTGGGCCTGGTACCGGAAGGACTTCGACCCCCTTTTCCCTTAGCATTTTTATTAGATAGGCACCAGGGTCAGAGATTCCAGGAGTTCCGGCATCGGACACAAGGACCACATCTCCACCCTGGTTGCAAACATCAAGTACAAGCTTGAGTCTCTTGGCCTCATTGTATTCGTTGCAACTGATCAATTTGGTCTTGATACCAAGATGTGCCAGGAGCTTCCTTGTTCTTCTTGTATCTTCTGCTGCTACAAGGGAAGCCCCTTTCAATGCCTCGACAGCCCTAAATGTGATGTCCTTGAGATTTCCAAGAGGGGTTGCCACCACAAGGAGGCGGCCTTTATGATCATCCTTCATGTTTCCTTGCCTGCTTTGCCACCACAGCCATTCTTTGGAAGGTTGTGACAAAAGAAAGCAGGGCTATCACTGCCAACAAGGGATCTATCCAGCCAGTCACTATGGCTAGAATAAAAAGCACTATCCTTTCAAAGCGCGTGAGTATGCCTACACTGCATTCAAAACCAAGGGCCTCGGCCTTTGCCCTGGTATAGCTGACAAAAAAGGAGCCAGAAAGGGCCGAAAGGACCAGTAAAGCAGAAAGAGGGCCCTTGCCAAGCCCATTTAGCATGTAGTAAAGGAGCCCGGCATATATAAAAAACTCCTCATACCTATCAAGGGTTGCGTCAAGAAAAGCGCCATAATCGCTCTCCTGGCCACTGTCCCTGGCCAAGGTCCCGTCAAGTACGTCAAGAGGTCCAAATATTATCAAAATTGCAGCGCACAAGAGAGGATGACCCGCTGCCAAGACAAAGGCAGCCAGTACGTAAGCCCCCATTCCTATAAGGGAAAGCATATTTGGAGTAAAACCCAACCGTCCAAGAAACCTTGCCATTGGCAAAAGCAAAGGATGGGTAAGCCTTCGCAATCTGTCGCTTAAACCTGTGTTATCCACCTAACGCCTTCCCTTCAAAAAACTCCATAAATTTTACTCACCTGTTTCTGATTTGATACCCATCTGTCTCAAGACCCTTGCACATCTATCACACACATCAGGAAACTCTTTATCCTTTCCAACGTACGTGCTCCAGGTCCAACAGCGGGCGCACTTTTTGCCTTCTGCTGGCAACACCAGACATAAAAGCCCTGGCAGGTCTTCACTCTGCCAGATGTTACCCTCTTTAATATGTTTTTCATCAAAACTGTCAACAAGTTGCAGTTGGGACACAATGGTCACCATTCTAAGGCATTTGGCTAGCTTGTCATCTTTCTTAAGACCAATGTCTTCAGGTAACTGCACCAGAACCTTGGCATCAAGGGCAAGACCTATGCGTTTTTCCCTTCTAGCAAGTTCAAGGGCCTTTGTGATCTCATTTCTAAGTTCTATGACTTTGGCCCAAAAAACTTTCTCCTCTTCAGACAAAAGATCCTCTTGGGTCTCGGGAAACTGTTCAAAAAATACAGAAGTGTTTTCATTACCCGTAAGATGAGACCAGGCTTCATCAGCTGTAAATGATAGAACTGGGGCCATATTTACAATCAGATGCCTGGCTATGTGGTAAAGAACGGTCTGACAGGATCTCCTTGGCCTTCCATCCTGCAGCTCACAGTACAACCTGTCCTTGACTATGTCCAAATAGAGTGAACTCAAATCGACTGTACACAGCTGGTGAATCTGATGAAAAACGATATGAAACTTGTATTCCTCATAGCCCTTTTGGACCCGCTTCAACACCTTAAAGACCCTGTCAAGAGCCCATCTGTCTATGGATTCCAACTCACTCAGGGGAACCGAATCCCTGTCTGGATCAAAGTCGTTAAGATTGCTCAAGAGGTATCTTATGGTATTCCTGATCTTTCTGTAGGCCTCTGTTAGTCTTTGCAGTATCTCGTCTGATATCTTTATATCATCCCTATAATCCTCTGCGCTTACCCAAAGCCTCAAGATTTCCGCACCAAAACGCTTTATCAGCTTTTCAGGCGGAATTACGTTTCCAACGGATTTGGACATCTTCTTGCCCTTGCCATCCACCACAAAACCGTGGGTAAGGACAGATCTATATGGAGCTTTGTTGCGGGTGGCAACAGAAGTCAAAAGGGAGCTCTGAAACCAGCCCCTGTGCTGATCACTGCCTTCAAGATACATATCTGCCGGCCACGAAAGTTCCTGGCGCCTTTCAAGTACTGCAGCGTGGCTTACACCTGAGTCAAACCAGACATCTAAGATATCCTCTTCCTTTTTAAAATCAGAGCTGCCGCAACTTTGGCATGCATATCCTTCTGGGATGAAATCGGAAACAGGTCTTTGAAACCAGGAATCGGCACCTTCTTTTTCAAAAATTTCAACGATCCTATCTGCCATCTCCTGCGTCAAAATCGACTGACCACAGGACCTGCAGGTAAAAACAGTAATTGGTACTCCCCACGCCCTCTGCCTGGATATACACCAGTCTGGCCTGGCCTCTACCATTCCGTAAATCCTGTCCCGGCCCCATGCAGGGATCCATTTGACCCTATCAATATTTTCAAGGGCCCTGGATCTCAGGTCGTTTTTATCCATTGAGATAAACCACTGGGCAGTTGCCCTAAATATCACAGGCCTCTTACACCTCCAGCAGTGGGGATAACTGTGGCTCAACTCTTCCGTATGGATCAGCATCCCCTTCTGCCTTAAATGCTCCACAACCTCTGGATTTGCTTTAAATACATGCTGGCCCTCAAGACCTTGGACATCCTTTGTAAAAAGCCCTCTGTCATCAACTGGCGAATAGACCTCAAGTCCATACTTTCTACTACTTTCATAGTCCTCGGTACCATGACCAGGGGCAATGTGAACAATGCCAGTACCACTATCAAGGGTCACATAATCAGCAACAATAACCGGCCCCTGCCTATCAATAAACGGATGATGCACCTGCAGGCCTTCTAGTTCCTGGCCCTTAAGTTCATGAAGTATCTCAACATCCTGCTGCTCAAGCCCTAATGCAAGCAGTATGGCCTGAAGTCTGGCTTCCGCCACTATCCAAATCTCATCCGCACCATCTTTTTCTGAAGACAGAGCGGCCTTGGCCTTGTCTGCCGGAACCCGAACCACTACATAGTCAAAATCAGGATGCACTGCCACTGCCCTGTTGGCTGGCAGGGTCCATGGGGTAGTTGTCCAGATAAGAACGTAGCAACCTGACTTCTGATCCAGGCCTTCTATCCTGGATCTTAGCCAGTTTTTGAACTCGTCACTGCAGGGAAAGCGTACTGTAATGGAAGGAGAGGTATGAGGGGCATATTCAACTTCTGCCTCAGCAAGCGCTGTCACACAGGTAGGACACCAGTGCACAGGCTTGGTGCTTCTGACTACATAGCCATCCAGATATATCTGACAAAATTCTTTTGCAATAGTAGCTTCATAGTCATAATTCATGGTGAGATAGGGATTTTCCCAATCACCTATGACTCCTAATCGTTCAAATTCCTTTCTTTGAATATCAACAAACCGCTCGGCATACTCCCTGCATTTCTTTCTTATCTGGAGCTTGTCCATTTTATGACGCTTGGAACCAAGCTTTTTCTCAACATTATGCTCGATAGGCAGGCCATGACAGTCCCAGCCGGGAACAAACGGTGCGCTTTTGCCACCCATTGTCTGATATTTTACAATAATATCCTTGAGCACCTTGTTAACTGTATGACCAAGGTGAAGATGACCGTTTGCATAGGGGGGGCCATCATGAAGTATGAACTTCGGACGGTCTTTCCCTTTTTCAAGAAGCTTCTTGTACAAAGATATTGTTTCCCATTTTTTGAGCATGCTGGGCTCTTTCTGGCTCAGATTGGCCTTCATCGGAAACTTTGTTTTAGGAAGATTTAATGTGTCTTTGTAGTCCATAGGTCTTCACCATATTTGTGTTGTTTTTTATTATGCTGCCATGTCTTAGCCTATTTTCTCATAGCTCTCAAGGATGTTTTACAACTAAATAAAACCCATCAATTGAGATCGTTAATAATATATTAAAAAACAGGACCCAAAACCTTTCTAGATACTCCCATTTAGCAGTTATCCCAGCCTCAAGAATCACAAACCAGGCAAGTTAGAAAAGATGAAAAAACTACCGAATTTAACGAATAGTAACTGATTTTTTTAGATAATCTCCTGTCTTATTGCTGCGGTAACTTTTGGCTATCCTTACTTTCCTCATCACCAACAATTTCTCTCTTGTATCTCCATGAAATGATCCATGAGCTCTGCTTGCAATGATGGTTTTCTACCAATGGCAACATTCCAAAGCTTCATGGTTGAAAAAACGTGTGCTGTTACCAGGACCTGAGACATTGCTGGCAAATTTGATTCAAAATTACTTAATGGTTTAGCAAGAATTTTCGATAAAAACATTGAATGGGTATATCAAACCAAAAACTAACAGAGGTCACTCTATGAAGGCACTAGTGGTCGATGACTCAAAATCCATGCGTAATATCGTAAAGGCGGGCCTGAAACAGATGAACGCCTTTGGAGAAATAAAGGAGGCTGTAAACGGGGTAGATGCCCTGGAAAAGATAAAAGATGAGGGCCCCTTCGATCTGGTGCTCCTTGATTGGTATATGCCGGAGATGGAGGGCTACGATTGCCTTGTGGAAATCAGGAAGAAACCTGAATGGAATGACACGAAGGTAATGATGGTGACCACAGAGAATCAACAAGAAAATGTGATCAAAGCGGTAATGGCAGGA
Source organism: Deltaproteobacteria bacterium (assembly GCA_027067775.1). Lineage (GTDB taxonomy): Bacteria > Desulfobacterota > Dissulfuribacteria > Dissulfuribacterales > QOAL01 > JAADCZ01. The sequence goes on along the minus strand of JAMOVK010000048.1, from coordinate 44,320 downwards.
GCAAACGAATATCTTATGAAACCCTTTACTCCAGAGATGCTGGAAGAAAAGGTCAAAATGGTGCTTGGTCTATGATTCGAGTACTTGTCGTGGACGATTCACTGGTCTTCAGGAAAATACTCCAGGAGGCTCTTGGCAAAAACCCGAAGATCCGCGTGGTTGGCACTGCCTCAAATGGACGGGAGGCTGTACAAAAAATCAGGATCCTTAGGCCGGACGTAACGGTTCTGGATGTAGAGATGCCTGAAATGGATGGTCTTGCCACCCTTGAGGCTATAAAAAGGCAGCGTCTGAGGACCATTGTCATTATGTTTTCAAGTCTCACCTCCCAGGGGGCAAAAACAACCCTTGAAGCGCTTTCTAAGGGGGCTGTTGACTTTGTACCAAAGCCAAAAGGCACTGGTGCCTTTGCTGAGAGTGTAAAGACAATAGAAAATCTCCTTATACCAAAAATTGAGGCCCTGGGACCAACCAGAAATGGCAACAAATTTCAAAGAAATGTAGCCAGGCCCAGGGTTCAGGTTGCCAAACCTGCAACTAAGGCATCAAGACCGGTTTGCACTGGAAAAGCACCTGGCAAAGGCAAAGTGGTTAGACCAGGAAAAATAGAGGCCATTGGCATAGGCGTCTCTACGGGTGGACCAAATTCTCTCAATCAGGTCATTCCCCGCTTTCCAGCAAACTTCAGACTTCCCATCTTTTTGGTCCAGCACATGCCTCCTGTATTTACAGCTCAGCTTGCTCACAGGCTTGATCAAAAATCTAAATTAAAGGTGGTAGAAGCCAAAGACAACATGCCAGTCACTGGCGGAACCGTATACATCGCACCAGGCGACTATCATATGGAGGTAAAAAAGAAAGACCGTTCCTTTATGGTAAGCCTTAACCAGGATCCTCCTGAAAACAGCTGCCGCCCGGCAGTAGACGTGCTGTTTCGCTCTTTGGCCAAGGCTTATGGTGGCCGAGTGGTAGCTGCTGTTATGACTGGAATGGGACAGGACGGACTGGAGGGTGCAAAATTTTTAAAACAAAAAGGCGCGATAATCTTGGCTCAAGACAAAGAGACAAGTGTGGTATGGGGCATGCCCAAGTTTGTTGCCAAGTCAGGCCTTGCAGACAAGGTGGTGCCTCTAGGAAGCATTACCAGTTCGATTTTAGAGCTTTCAGGACACAGATTTTGAGAATAAAGGGGACGTGTAGATCATGATTAATCCGGAACAGTTCCGGTTTTTCTCCACAATGGTCAAAGAATCAAGCGGAATCGCCTTGACAAAAGGCAAGGAATATCTGCTTGAAAGCAGGCTTAACGAACTTGCCAGGGTCCTTGGACTAAAGGATCTCAACGATCTGTACCGTAAGGCAAAGTTCAGTCCAACGCCTAAGCTGAAAGAACAGATCATAGAGGCCATGACCACTAATGAGACCTATTTTTTCAGGGATCAACATCCCTTTGAGGTCCTGAAAAAGGAGATCATACCGGAACTGATTGAAAAAAGAAAAACCAAGAAAACCTTAAGATTTTGGAGTGCAGCATGCTCCACAGGGCAGGAGCCTTACAGCATTGCCATCATATTGGAAGAAAACTTTCCCCAGATCAAGACATGGAGAAGGGAGATCATCGCCTCTGACATATCTCAGCGGGCAATAGACAAGGGACGTGCAGGACGATTCACGCAGGTGGAAGTTAACAGGGGCCTGCCCATCCAGCTCCTGATCAAGTATTTCAAGCAGCAGGGGGCATTTTGGATTGTTAATGACAATCTAAAAAGGCTCATAAGATTTAAAAAGGTAAACCTTATGGGGCCTCTCATCGGGATAAACAATATAGACGTTGTCATGTGTAGATATGTACTCATTTATTTTGACCAAAAGACCAAGCAATCCATACTGGAGAAACTGGTAAAAGTTATAAATCCTGGGGGTTATCTGTTCCTTGGAGCAACAGAGACACCTGTTGGGCTTCCCTCTTGCATGAAGAGGAAGACCTTTGGTCGCACTACATGCTGGCAGAAACAGTAAAACTGACCGATAGGAATTTAGAACCTTAATATATTAGGAGAATAGCCATGGGAATGGAAGACGACATTCTGAAAGATTTTTTGGCAGAATCCAAAGAAAACCTCGAACTTCTTGACCAACAATTTGTTGAATTGGAACAAGACCCTGAAAATGAGGAACTGATAAAAAGCATATTCAGGACCATTCACACCATAAAGGGGACATCCGGGTTCTTTGGTTTTACAACCCTTGAGGGAATTGCACACTTTGCAGAAGACATACTGTCCAAACTCAGGGATGGAATCATAAAGGTAAACGAAGACATCACCACGATGCTGCTTCAATCTGTGGATTACATCAAGGCCATAGTGGCAGAGCTAGAGGCAAGCGGCAAGGAGCCGGTGGATACAGAATATCTGGATTTCATCGTGGATTTGAGAAATTTCGCTGAAAAGATTACAAAGGGCGTCTCTACTTCTCCTCCTGAAGAAAAGGAAGAAGCTAAAGAAGAAACCGTCGCCCAAGATCAAGACAAAGGCGAAGACAGGAGCAATAAAACAAAGGAAGAAGCTCAGGCAAAAGAGGAATCGAAAGAGAAGTCAAAAGAGCCTGAAAAAAAGGTGGAAAAGGCCAAAGCGGAACCGCCCAAAGCCCAGCCCAAAAAGAAGCCTCCAGCAAGAAAGCCTGCTCCTACCACAACCCACTTGACAGAGAGCCATGTCAGGATTGATGTACACCTGCTTGATCAGCTCATGACCCTTGCAGGTGAACTTGTGCTTTCAAGAAACAGGCTTACCCAGCTTGCCAATCAGCTTAATGACCCTGAATTCCTGACAGCCAACCAGCGCATGAGCCTTGTTGTTACAGAGCTCCAGGAACAGATTATGAAAACCAGGATGCAGCCAATTGGAAATGTCTTCAACAAGTTTCCAAGGATCGTCAGGGATCTGGCAAAGACTGCAGAAAAAAAGGTACAGCTCCGGATCGAGGGTGCAGAAACAGAACTAGATCGTTCCATTATTGAAAGCATAAAGGACCCTCTCACCCACATGGTGAGAAATTCTATTGATCACGGAATTGAACCCCCAGAAATCAGGGTCCAAAAAGAAAAACCCCCTGTTGGCACCCTGACCATGAAGGCCTACCATGAAGGCGGACAGGTAATCATTGAGATTGTTGACGACGGAGCTGGTATAGATCCAGACATGCTTCGCAAAAAGGCTGTAGAAAAGGGCATAATCACGGAAGAGCAGGCAGAGGCCTTGAGTGACAGAGAAGCCCTGATGCTGATATTCCAGCCAGGCTTTTCTACTGCTGAAAAGGTCACCAACATATCAGGCCGCGGTGTTGGAATGGATGTGGTCAAGACCAACATAGAAAAGCTTGGCGGAACAGTAGAACTGTTAAGTGAAATAAATGTTGGAACCACCATAAAGATCAAGATTCCATTGACCCTTGCCATCATTCCTGCACTCATAGTTACCAGCCAGGGCCAGCGTTACGCCATTCCACAGGTCAATCTTGTAGAACTTGTGCACCTGAATCCCAAACTTATGGAAAGAGACGTTCAAAAGATTGGAAACTCCGAGTTTTACAGGCTACGTGGAGAGATACTGCCCCTTATCCGCCTCAGGAACGTGCTACGACTTGGAGAGCAGGAAGGAGAGCAGTCCGAGGAAGGGATGAACATTGTGGTGTTAAATGCGGGAGGCCATCTATTTGGTCTGGTTGTAGACTCCATAAGTGATTCTGAAGAGATAGTGGTAAAACCCCTTGGCTCTCACCTAAAGCACATTCCTGTCTTTGCAGGAACCACCCTTATGGGAGACGGAAGAGTCGCCCTTATCTTGGATGTGGTAGGCATAACATCCTCTGCAGCTGCCGGTGACGACGCCATGAAACATGGATCAGTGGTGAGCACTAAAACCGTTGAAGACGATCATCAATTCCTGCTCCTTTGCACTATAGGGCCAGATGAATACTTTGCCCTGCCTCTGGCACTCGTAAACAGGCTTGACAAGATAAAGGCCACCGATCTGGAATTTGTGGGAGGCAAAGAGGTTATCCAATACAGGGGACATTCCATGCCTGTCATACGTCTTGAAAACTATCTGCCAATCTCCCCATTACCTGAACAAGATGAATATCATCTGATTGTATTTCACATGAACCATAAGGACATCGCCTTTCTTGTATCGCAGATAGATGACAGCCTAGACCTTGCTATTGACGTTGAGGAAGGGACATTCAAACAAGATGGCATCTTGGGATCAGCAATTATCAAGGAAAGAACCACCCTATTCCTGGACGTCTATCAGATTATATCCATGCATGATCCTGACTTCTTTACCCAAGAAGAGCTCTATGCAGATATTCCTGCAAGGATTCTCCTTGCTGAGGACTCTACCTTCTATCGCAATCTGCTGTCTTCCTATCTAACAGGTGCTGGTTATGAAGTGGTAGAGGCTGAAGATGGACAGAAGGCCTGGGAAATATTCCAGTCTGATCACTTTGACCTGGTGATTACCGACATAGAGATGCCAAGGATGAACGGATTTGAACTTACTAGGAAGATAAGAAACGAAGGCGCCAACGAAGATATACCCATCATCGCCGTCACCTCTCTTTCTGGTGAACAGAACAGGCAACGGGGCCTTGAGGCCGGCATAGACGATTACCAGGCCAAGCTGGACAGGGATGAGGTACTTAGGGCGGTTACAAATCTTCTTAAAGAAAAGACCCTGGAAACTGCCGCATAAAAAGGAGAGACCGAGATGAAACGGACAAATGAAACGCTTCCTGCAGTAGAAAAAAAGGGAAACGTTGTAGAAATGGCAATGGCCGATACATCCCAATTTGTCACATTCTACTATGACAAGCACTTCTTTGGACTGCCCATAGACGACGTAATAGAAATAAACAGGACACTGGACGTCACTCCTGTTCCAATGGCCCCGGAATATGTTTCAGGAGTTGTAAACCTTAGGGGCCAGATACTTACTGCCATAGATCTTGCCACAAGGATAGGGCTATCATGTAAAAACATTGAGAAAAAAAATGAGAAAAAAGAATACAATAACGTCATAATGGGCAACAGAGAAGAACCCATCAGCCTTCTTGTGGAACGGATCGGAGATGTGATGTCCATTCCAACTGAAAAGATAGAGCCTCCGCCGGACATGATAGAGGGTATCGATCTTAAATATGTCGGGCAGGTTTGCAAACTGGACAGCAAACTTCTTATAATCTTGAACAGCAAAACCATAGAAAATACAGAGAAAAAGAAGAAAAACGCCGGTTAAAAAACATAAATGAGGGGCATGCCTGACTGTCCCTCTTTTGATATTATCCATATAAAAACAATTGACCTATTTTGACATTGATCCATATTCCATTCTTGGTTTAAAAAAGGACGCCGACCTAGAACAGGTAAAGAGCGCCTACAGACGGTTGGTCCGTATATGGCATCCAGACGTATGTGGCAAGAGCATGGAAAATATCAAAAGGTTTCTAGCCATCAAGGATGCATATGTGCTGCTTAAGAAAAGACTGACGGTAAAGACTCCAGGAAATCAGCCTGTAAAGTCTGTGGTCCAAACAGATTACTCCTGTGGGGAAAACCTCTCCGCAGAGGGTACCTTCCTGTTCATACAGATCGGATTGAAAGAGGCCCTGTATGGTTCAAGTGTAGATATAGAGATTGCGAACGGGCAGGAGTTTTGCAGTAGATGTAACGGTCTCGGTAAAATAGCTCAGGCTGATCTGCCCCCATGCCCGTCATGTCATGGCAAGGGATACAAGACCCTAAACTGGGGAGAAAAGGATCTTAAGATCATATGTTCTCACTGCAGTGGCAGGGGCAGAGACAGGCTACCCACCTGCCCGGACTGCTCTGGTAGAGGACTTGTCACACGAAAGAAAAAGATAGAGGTAAAGATTCCCAAGGGTACAAGAAACGGTACCATTTTACAGATAAACCAGTCTATTGGTTCAGACAATCAGACCTCCGGGGAGGGCTGCTTCCTCGAAATAGAGGTCCATATGCCAAAAGGCTGGATAATTCATGGAAAAGACATAATTTCAACTGTGGATGTTGATTGCTGGACAAAACTTGGAGGCGGATACATAGAGGTAGAAACCATAGACGGGCTTGAAAAGATCTTTCTGAATCCTGGTCTTGGTAGTGACCGCTTCATAAGGATCAAAAACAAAGGGTGGATAGACAGAAACGGACAAAGAGGAGATCATCTGGTTAGACTGAATGTGCTTTCTCCAAAGGGTCCATGTCCAAAGGAGGCGTTGGAGCTGATATTAAAACTTAAAACCCTGTGGCCTTGCGATAGCCACATTTCCAAAGCATTACCTCATTCTGTGTCAAACCTCAGCTAATCCAAAACAGTTATTACTCCGGTAACGAAATACGCAACTTTTTTCAAGAAACAGCAACGAATACCAGAGAATCCTTTCACATGATTTTATATTCCTTAAAATTAATATTTTTCAACCAGTTGATTTTACTGCGTCATTGGGGTTGTCCAAGACCATGCCACAGGAATTTTGAAGAACCTGTTACAGCAGGATAGGCGGTCTGCCACTTATAGTTCTGTCGACCGATGGAAAATGAACGGTACCGTCCGTAACGGCAGGCGGGCTCGGTTTATTAAATTGTTTAGAAAATTCCTTTCCCTTCCCTCAAGGGCCGCAAATACAAGACCGATAAAAAGCATAGGACAAAAACCATCTCATCATCAATTAGGAGGAGCATCATGCTGCGAAAAATCACCGGTATCTTTTCCCAGATGTCGCTAATGGTAAGAATTTTAATAGGAATCAGTATAATCATTACCTGCCTTTCTGCCATTCAGATCGTTCAGATAAAGCTTGCAGCAAACTCAGAGGTAGAAGCCATCAAATCCCAGGCACTTCTAAACTCGGATGTCCTCCTAAAAAAAGCAGAAAGCACTGCTGACACCAATCTGACAATAGCCACATTTATTGCTAACATGGCCAGGGTACAACAGGCCCTTGAAGACAGTGACAGGGAATCCCTGCTTTCGGTAATAAAACCCATAATCTCTTCTATTAACAGTAGAAACAAGACAAAGATAAAGGTCCACTTTCACGTACCGCCAGGCCGTTCCTTTTTAAGAGTCTGGAAACCGAAAAAATTTGGTGACGATATATCCAGTTTCAGAAAGACTGTGGTAGACGTCCTTACTACAGGAATGCCTGTCAAGGGAATCGAGGCAGGCCGCATAGGCTTGGCCGTACGGGGCATTGCACCCATTTTTGCAGCCAACGGCTCAAAGCCTATGGCAAGTGTTGAAGTAATCACAGGCCTTGCAGATGTGGCCAGAATGGTGCAAGAAACTACAAATAACCCGATTCAGATCTTTGGGTTTCAAAAGATCAAATCTACAGCGAGTACCAGTCAGTTAAAATACCTGGGCAACTTTTCCATCCTTACAAAAGGACCTGAAAAACTATCTTCCCATGTGGATGAGACATTTCTAAACAAGGCCTTTGAAAAAGGAACTGCCTTAAAAAGCGTGGGCGGCTTCTTGATACTCGGTGTCCGAGTACCTGATTACAAAAATGAACCAATTGGTGTGTATGTCCAATATCTAAACATGACCCCTGTATATGCCAAGGCCCAAAAAGAAATAGCAACAAGTCTTGCAGTTGCCCTAATCACCTGCATTGTGGCCATAATTCTCAGTTACATAGGACTGAAAATAAACCTTCAGACTCCTGTCTCTCGCATTATGTCCGTGCTGGAAGAGATAACCAATGGCGATCTGAGAAAAAGCGTAAAACCAGAAGGTGCACCACAGATAAGAAAGCTTGGAAAGATGGCCAACAACATAGTGTACACCAATGGCCATCTTACAAATCTCCTAAAAAAACAGGCTGTTGGCATAAAAGGGATTACAGGCGAATTGGATACAGTAAATACCATTGTAAAGGAAGGCGCAGCCGATATGGACAAGGCGGCCCAGAGGGTTGCAGATGCTTCATCAGAGGCGGCAGCCACCTTGGAAAATGTAGCTGGTGCCACCCAGGAACTTTCCGAGGCTACAAATGAAATCGCCCAGAATGTTGCAGAATCTGCCAGAGCCACAAGCGAGGCCCAGGAAAAGGCAGAATATACTAATGATGTTATAAAGGAGCTTGGAGAAAACTCTGAAAAGATAGGGGGCATCATAGAGGTGATAAACTCTATTGCTGATCAAACCAATCTCTTGGCTCTTAACGCCACCATAGAAGCAGCAAGAGCAGGAGAGGCCGGAAAGGGCTTTGCAGTTGTGGCCAATGAGGTCAAAGAACTTGCCAAACAGACATCAGAGGCCACTGAAGAGATAACCAAGATGATCCAGATCATTCAGTCTGGCACTTCCAAGGCAGTCTCATCTGTGGAGGAAATTACCCAGACGGTGGCGCAGGTCAACGACTTTACCAACACCATAGCCAGTGCGGCTGAGGAACAGACAGCATCGGTTTCAGAAATAAACCAAAGCGTTCTGGAAGGTGCAGAAAAGGTGAGAACTTTGGAGGACCAGGCCCACAAGCTTGCAGAACAGGCAAACGACTTTTCAGCAGTAGCCGATTCAATAGGCATGAGCAAATCAATAGTTGAAGCCTTTTCCAACCAGTTAAACGAAATTGCCTCACTCTTTTACTGTGATACCAAAGTGTTACATGAAGTAGCCTCTTATACACTTCCAAAGGCACAACTTATGGGTGCCATACTTGCCCACTTCACATGGTCTGAAAACATTAGGCTGGCCATCATGGAAGACCGGAAACCAGACGTTGAGCTCAATCCTAACAACTGTGTCATGGGCAAGTGGCTTGAAAGTGTCTCGTCTTCTAACCTTTTCCCATCAGACATAATTGCAAAGATTAAACGTATCCACAATGAGCTTCACACAAGTGCAGAAGAGCTTTCAAAGCTCTATCAGACCAACACAAACAGAAAAGAGCGGCTCGAATTCTTTGTGGAAAACCTGCAACCTAAGATAGATGAACTACTGAGACTGGTAAACGATATCAAGACCATATGGCCAAATGAAGGGGTTTCCAGCAGATAGCTGATAAAATTATACCAAAACAAGAGGGAGCCATCTGGCTTGTAGTGTCAGATGGCCCCTTTACTTTCTAGAAACACCAACATAATCAAAAGGAATGCAGATCTGCCAAAAGGTGACCTTCACAGGCATTGAAAAAGCCCCAATCCTGACAAATCTGCTCCAAATACATAGATTTTATCCTACAAACTGCAAATCTTAACATTGTTATTTTTAAGTTAAGTAAATATTCAATAGCCCAATTTTTAAGTATCCTATTTAATAATCATTAAATGTTTCAGAATATATTAAATTCATTCTATGAATCAAAAATGCCGCCTCTGATAAAGGTATCTCCCAAGGCTTGCAAAGGGGACTTGTTTTGAGAAGGATTATATGCATCCCTCTCTTTTCATCCTGCTAGAAAATACTGCATTGCAGGGATGATGAATAGGGCAAGGATAGGGCTTTGATTAGACGTTTGGGAACAGGGTCTAGAAAAGCCTTTCCTTGCCCGTCCGCTTACTCTGGATGATGTTTTTTACTCTGCAACTTCTATCTTAAATCCTGATACATAGAAAGACTATAGTTGTTGGAGTAATGGAGACCTAACTAATTGGCCTCTTTTATGTCCTATAGTCAGCATTTATGTGGACATACTCTGTGGAAAAATCGCATGTAAGCATTGAATGACTGTACTTTCCCGCCTTCAAATCTATCTCTACATCAAACCTCGACCTTTTCATCTTTTCTGCTGCCTCTTTCTCGGCATCCTGTCCACAGGCCATTCCTCTTTCTGCCACCCTTACACCTCCAATGGCTATTGTTACCTTGTTTGGATCAAAATATGCCCCTGATCTTCCCGCAGCAGCTATTATTCTCCCCCAGTTGGGATCCTGTCCGAAAAACGCCGTTTTTACCAGTGGCGAGTTGGAAATGGTACTGGCACATACCTTTGCATCTTCATCTGAAGCTGCGCCATTTACAGTTACTCTTACACACTTTGTTGCCCCTTCGCCGTCCATGACAATCTGTTCTGCAAGGCTTTGCAATACATCGTAGAGGGCCTTTTCAAATTCTTCAGAAAGTGTTTCATGGCCGTCAATAACCTGATTTCTTGCCTGGCCATTTGCAAGGGCCAAGACCGTATCGTTGGTACTGGTATCTCCATCAACGGTTATACGGTTGAAAGAGGCATCCACCGCCTCCTCAAGCATTCCTTGCCAAAGATCAGGATCAACCACTGCATTTGTCAAAACAAAGGCCAGCATTGTGGCCTGTGGAGGCCCCATGTTTGGAGCTATCATTCCAGCCCCCTTGGCCATCCCAAATACAGTGATAGGTGAGCCCTGGCCTTCCACTTCCCTCATGGCCACCTTATGCCTGGTATCTGTGGTAAGAATGGCCTGAGAAACATCGAGCAGGCCATCCTTTTTTAATGAGGCACAGGCCTTTTCAAGTCCGGCCAGATACCTTTCCATGGGAAGAAAGGCTCCTATAACCCCTGTGGATGCAACAAGCACCTCTTCCTCTTTACAGCCTAGGGATTCGGATGCCTTTTTCCTTATGCTCAAGCAGTCATCAAGACCCTGCTTGCCAGTACATGCGTTGGCATTTCCACTGTTTACCACTATGGCCCTGAAAGAAGATGACCTTTTGATTATTTCCATGGAATCAAGGACAGGCGCTGCCTTTACAATATTTCTTGTAAAGACAGCGGCCAGGTTGCAGGAAGCCTTTGAAAATATGACTCCGAGATCAAGCCGATCTTTATATTTTATGCCTGCTTCAACAGCTGCTCCATAAAAACCAGGAACTTCCATTACTTTCTCCCGCAACACTTCTTGTACTTTTTGCCACTGCCACAGGGACAGGGTGCATTTCTGCCTATCTTCTTACTCTTTCGTTTTATTGGCTTGGGTTTTGAGGCCTCTTCATCACCGTGACTCATCCTGAGTTCTCGCTCCTGTCTGCGGCGGCGCTTTTCCTCCAATTCTTCCACCTCTTCCGGCCTCATTGGACGTATCCTTAGCATAAGGCTCACCGTCTCTTCTCTAAAACGGCGCACCATATCCAGAAACATCTCGTAGCCTTCCTTTTTGTATTCCTGAAGAGGATCTTTCTGGCCATAGCCCCTAAGCCCAATACCTTCGCGCAGGTGATCCATGTTCAGAAGGTGATCCTTCCAAATGGTGTCAAGGTTCTGGAGCATTATAAACCTTTCGGCCATGGACATTTCCTCGTCGCCAAAACGTTCCACCTGGCGCTCATAGGCCTCTTTCAGAAGAGACTCTATAAGCTCCTTCAACTCTGTCTGTGAAGTGGGAAGCTCCTGAGCGTCTTTTATGCTCTTTTCAACTCCATAACGAACCCTTAATGTCTCATCCAGACCCTTCCAGTCCCATTCCTCTGGAGGCAGTTTGTCATCAAAGTAGCTCTGGGCAAGATTGCCGCTTATCTCTTCTATGTAGGCAAGAATCTCTTCCCTCAAATTCTCGCCTTTCATTATCTGTTTTCTAAGCCCGTAAACCACCTCTCTCTGCTTGTTCATGACATCATCATATTCAAGCAGATGCTTTCTGATTTCAAAGTTGTGGGCCTCCACCTTTCTCTGGGCGTTTTCAATGGCCTTTGAAAGCATTGGATGTTCTATTGGCTCGCCTTCCTTCATACCCATCTTGTCCATAAGACCTGCTATCTTATCTGAGCCAAAGATCCTCAAAAGATCATCTTCAAGGGCCAGATAAAAGCGTGAGGAACCCGGGTCACCCTGACGCCCGGAACGCCCTCTTAACTGGTTGTCTATTCGCCTTGACTCATGCCTTTCCGTACCAAGTATGTGAAGACCACCAAGCTCGCGTACGCCTTCTCCGAGCACTATGTCTGTTCCACGGCCAGCCATGTTTGTTGCAATGGTCACCATGCCCTTTTCTCCTGCATGGGCTATTATCTCGGCCTCCCGCTCATGATGCTTGGCGTTGAGCACCTCGTGAGGCACGCCCATCTTTTTGAGCATGTCTGAAAGTTTCTCAGAATTTTCCACACTTGTAGTGCCAACTAGCACTGGCCGGCCCTGCCTGTGGAGTTCTTGTATCTCTTTGGCTGCAGCACGAAACTTTTCTTCTACTGTACGGAAAACCACATCAGGATGATCTTCCCTTATCATGGGCTGATGGGTTGGAATTACAACCACATCAAGATCATAGATCTTCTTGAACTCTGCAGCCTCGGTATCTGCGGTTCCTGTCATGCCTGCCAGCTTCTCGTACATCCTGAAAAAGTTCTGAAAGGTAATGGATGCCAGGGTCTGGTTCTCACTTTCTATCTTTACCCCTTCCTTGGCCTCAAGTGCCTGATGAAGCCCGTCACTGTAGCGCCTTCCAGGCATGATTCTGCCGGTAAACTCATCTACAATTATTACCTGGCCATCTTTTACTATGTAATCCACATCCTTTTTGAAAAGTTTATGGGCCTTAAGTGCCTGCTGAACATGATGGAGAAGCTCCGTGTTTGCAGGATCATACAGGTTTTCAACTCCAAGAAGCCTTTCACACTGGGCAACACCTTCTTCTGTAAGGGTCACTGCCCTTGCCTTTTCATCTATCTTGTAATGCTCCTCTTTCAGAAAGGGGATTATCTGGTTGACCCTGTAGTAAAGTTCAGTGGACTCGTCAGAAGGACCAGATATGATCAGGGGCGTCCTTGCCTCGTCAATCAGAATGGAATCCACCTCGTCCACAATGGCATAGTAGAAATCCCTCTGCACCATGTCTTCAAGGGAATACTTCATGTTATCCCTGAGATAGTCAAACCCGAACTCGTTGTTGGTTCCATAGGTAACATCTGCATTGTAGGCCTTTTTCCGCTCTTCATCGTCAAGACCGTGGACAATAACCCCAACATCAAGGCCAAGGAAATTGTAGACCTTGCCCATCCACTCGGAATCCCTTTTGGCCAGATAATCGTTGACTGTAACCACATGTACCCCTCTACCAAGAAGGGCGTTGAGATATACAGGAAGGGTGGCAACCAGGGTCTTTCCTTCACCAGTCTTCATTTCGGCTATCTTACCCTGATGGAGAACCACACCTCCAATCAACTGCACGTCAAAATGCCTCATTCCAAGCACGCGTTTGGATGTCTCCCTGACCACTGCAAAGGCCTCGGGCAAAAGTTCGTCAAGGCTGGCACCCTTGTCTATCTGTTCCTTAAAATATGGAGTCTTGGCCTTTAGTTCCTCATCGCTGAGTTTGGCTATCTGAGGTTCAAGGCTGTTTATCTTTTCAACAATAGGCCTTATCTTTTTGATCTCTCTGTCGTGTTTGGTTCCAAAAACCTTTGTAAGTACCTTTCCAATCATTTGATCCTCTTTTTATACCTCTATTAAAAGGGCTGTTTCGTCACATTCCGGGAATTTAGGGCATTTAACACAGTCTGCCCATATCTTGTGCGGAAGGGCAGACTTGTCCACTGCTTTAAAACCCAGCCTCTTAAAAAACTCGGGCTGATAAGTAAGGGTAAACACCCGGTAGATACCAAGGGTTATGGCATCTGAAATACAGTATTCAACAAGGCTGCGTCCAATACCGCTTCCCTGGAAGTCTTCCCGTACCGCAAGGGAGCGGACCTCTGCCAGATTCTCCCAGCACACATGAAGGGCGGACACTGCTATTATTTCCCCTGCTGGATTTTCTATTACCGCATAATCCCTAAGATGATCGTATAAATCGCTAAGAGAACGTGGCAGCAGAAGCCCTTTTTCTGCAAAATGGGACAGTAGACCATGGATCGGCCTAATGTCATCTATTTTGGCCTTTCTTATCCTCATCTGACTATTAACTTGTCGGCTATTATAATCTCTAATATAAAACCAACGCTGGGACCATGTACTTTACCCGATTGCACAATCGAACACTTGTTAAATTAGGAATACAGGCAGCCAATGTCAAAAGGCCTGCCAAGGAGGGGCTATAATTTCCTAAAATTCCTTGACCGCTATTTAGAAACCTTAGTCACATAGGAACGGATGCCCTCTTTTGAGGCGAGTTTTACAGAGGCCCTTTTGGCCTCCTCAAGGCTCCTATATCTTCCAAGATAAACCCTGTACCATATACCCTTTCTACCAAGATTTGCACTTTTTACCCTTACAAAATATCCCTTTTTCCTCCATCTGGCAGCCTCCTTTCTGGCCTGGGTTATAGTCCTGTAGGAGGCAATCTGAAGCGAAAAGGGCCTTTTAATGCCACTAGATGTGTCTGCAATTTTCTCTGTTTTTACCTTGCTGGCCTTTTTGGCATGTTCTTTTTTAATCTGTTCCTTCTTGTTGGATGAGGATACCTTGTCCCTTGAAAGTTCTTTCTGTTTGACAACGGTTTTTTCCTGCTCCATATTAACCTTGCCATGGCTAGCAATCGACCCGTTGAGACCTTTGATGTCCTCTGGTCCAGACAGCACCTCTGTCTTTATACCCTCCTTGGAGGCCTCTTCCTTGAGACTTTCCTTTAGGGCGCTGAACTCCTTAAGGGCAGTGTTATCCTTTTCTCCAGCGATATCAACGGTTTTGGCAGTGTTGGCAAACTCGCGATCTGTTTCCGGCTTGCCTTGCGCCCCGGGCTCATAAACAGAAACCTTTGGTTTGCTGGAATTTCCTGTTGCCACCTTCTGGCCCATCCAGAAGCCAAGCACAAAGGTCCATAACAAAACGCATACACAGGAAACCGTTATGGCTATTAAACCTGCCCAACCAATCTGAAACTGGATGGCCTTGCCCTTTTTCTTGGTTGTTGCCATATCCTTAACCTCACCTTTCCAGGGCTACATCTTCTCTGGAGCCTCTACTCCAAGAAGTTCTAGCCCGTTTCTCAAAACAGTCTTTGTAACTTCTGCAAGAAGGAGCCTTGCCTGGGTAAGCTCAGGGTCATCTCCAATAAACCTGTGTTTAGTATAGTACTTATGCAGCATCCCTGCCAACTCTGTAAGGTAGTAACTTATTCGATGAGGCTCAAGGCTGGTTGCACTGGCTGCAACCACCTCGGGAAACCTTACCAAAAACTTCATGAGACCTATCTCTTCCGAATCAGACAACAGGGAAACGTCAACACTGTCCGGGGCCAGCTCTATTCCCCTGTCAGCAGCCGTGGCAAACACACTGCAAAGCCTGGCATGGGCATACTGTACATAGTAAACAGGATTCTCTTGGCTCTGTTTTCTAGCCACATCAAGATCAAAATCAAGATGACTGTCACATTTTCTTGTCAAAAATATAAACCTTGTGGCATCAACCCCCACATCATCCAAGACCTGACGAAGGGTAACAAATTCGCCCGCCCTGGTAGACATTGCCTTGACCTTGCCGCCTTCAAGAAGATTGACCAGCTGAACCAGAAGCACATTCAATCTTTCAGGCTCATATCCCAAAGCCTTCAGGGCAGCCTTTACCCGGGGGACATAACCGTGGTGATCTGCCCCCCAGATATCCACAAGCATGTCGAAGCCTCTTTCTACCTTGTGTCTGTGATACGCAATATCTGCTGCAAAGTAGGTGAGCACTCCATTTGAGCGCTTGACCACCCTGTCCTTTTCATCTCCAAAGTCGCTCGTACGAAACCACAAGGCACCATCCTTTTCATAAATGATTCCCTTTTTCATAAGAATGGCTATAGTCTCTTCTACGTAACCAGAGTCATGAAGGGTTCGTTCACTAAACCAGTTGTCAAAATGGACCCTGAAAAGATCAAGATCATCCTTGATGCCCTTAAAAATCTTAGAAACAGCCTTTTCTGTGAAAAACTCAAGGCACTCGTCTAGATCCATATCAAGAAACCTGTCCCCGTACTCCTCAACTATCTCTCTTGCTATATCCCTTATATACTCTCCCTTATAGCATTCATCTGGAAACTCTATCTCCCTGCCCAGCACCTCCTGATAACGCAGATAGACAGAACGTCCAAGGGTGTTCATCTGATTTCCCACATCATTTATATAGTACTCGCTCTCCACCTTAAAACCAGCGGCCTTCAGTATCCTGCAAAGGCTGTCTCCCACTGCAGCCCCTCTTCCATGCCCTACGTGAAGGGGCCCTGTAGGATTGGCACTTACAAACTCCACCAAAACCTTCTTTCCCTGTCCCGTGTCAGTGCTTCCAAAGGTTGATCCCTTTTCCTTTATTTCTACAAGACGCCTGTGCCAAAAGGAATCCGAGAAAAAAAAGTTCAAAAAACCGGGACCTGCCACCTCAATCTTTTCAAAGTCAGGATTTTCTTCAAGAACGCCTTTCAGCTTTTCGGCTATCTGCCTAGGAGGCATCTTCAAAACAGATGCCATCACCATGGCAAGATTACTGGCGTAATCTCCATGCTGTTCCTGCTTGGGAACTGAAATCAGATGCCCCTCCTTTAATTTTGATGCAGGCAGCTCCTTTTCTTCAACAAGCCTTTCAAAGGCTCCTTCCACAAGAGTCTTTATCATTTTCCGCATAATTTCATCTACCTTTCTACATTCCTGTCCGTCTTCCAGCTTCCTGTTTTTTAGTGGGATCTTTTCAAAATACAAAATATTATCTTTCTTATCTTGGTTGAGATAAAATAAATGCATAATATTTGCAAGGGTTCTTGGTGAATAAGAAGGTTCTTATTGACTGATAAAGATGCATGAGACAATCTCCTGGGAGGTAAGATAACTTTGTTTCCAGAAAAAAGAAAAACACATCGACTCCAGCTAAATATTGAGGCTGTATGTAAAGCAGGAGAGAAACTTTTCAAGGCCTATGTGATAGACATCAGCCCTGGCGGGCTTAAACTTGAGACCCAGACCAAGCTCCATCCGGAAGAACACCTTACCTTTTCCATTGAATGGAAAAAGCCCCTCAAACTCAAGGGAGTAGTAAGGTGGATGAAAAAAGAAGACCTGCACTATCTTTATGGAGTGGAATTTACAGAACTTAATCAGGAGCAGGAAGCAGGGATTAGAGAAATTACCCAGGATGTCTTTTGGCAAAACTATGGGGGCTGATCTTTTCACATAAACAAAAACGGACAGTTCCTATGGACAAATTGCGGCATTCACTAGACTGCGACACCTTGGACAAAAATCCATCCCCTTCCTGTCTGTATCTACAATAGAGTTTGAAAAGTACATAACACACTCTGGATTGTCACAATGAGACAGTCCTAATACATGTCCTATTTCATGAACAGACTCTTTTACCAGCCTCTCTAGAAACAAACCCTCGTCTTCAGGTAATCCGTAGAACGAATTTACAAGTCTTGCCGTGGATACAAGACAACAGCCTGCAATGGCAGAGGCTATACCAAAAACAAAATTCAAACCCCTAGCATAAAGGTCTTCCTTGGTTATAGCTATTAACACCTCTGAAGAGCTCTTTCTCAGAGGTACAAGCTGTTCCAGCACCGTCTCGGCCAAATACTGGCCTCTTTGGTTATCCCATGCTGCAGAAGGCATCGGGATCTGTCCCTTGTGCGAAACAGACACACCAAAGACAACCTCAAGGGCACGAACGAGCCCTTCCAAAAACCAATCTGTGGAAAATCCAAGTGTGTAAATGGCTATCTTATTAAATCGACACATGCAATTTCTGTTTACTAGTGCACTGACCTTCTTTTAAAAATGTCTTTTACAAGAGGATAAGCAATGGAGAGGGTGACAAGCCCGAGACCGCTCATTAAAAAGACAGACCAGTTAAGACCCGGTTCAAGCATGCTTATTTCTGGTCGGGCTGGATTGAACCTCACAGCCACCATTTTCCCAACCGGATATCTTTTAAGCACCTCTTTCATGTAACTTTCTGATGCAAAACAGCGCCATCCCGAGTTAAGTCTGTGACCTTCTAGTATCTTGTCCCCCACCATGTAAAGATAGTCAAGGTTGAGACAAAGACGGGCAATACGGATATTTGAAGATGTGCGAAGTTCTTCAACCTTCGATTTTATTATCCGTCCCTTGGCCACAGGCCATTTCTTGGCCTTTATTCCCTCTATCCCCATGGATATCCCAACTGCAAGACACCAAAGACCAAAAAGGGCAAACAAAAGACCTATAAACTTCATAGTACATCTTCCTCTGAAAGGATAAGCCCTTCTGGCAGATGCTCTCCAAAGGCCCTATCTCGCTCCTTCTGTTCGATCTCCCGTAACTCCTTAAGGGGAGAAATCTGATCAGGCCTTGCCCCAAGAAGTTCAAGCCATAGGGCAATGTCCTGCCTAGCCTTTTCCGGCAGATCCCTGGCCCTGTCTCCACATATCCTTGCCATTGAAACCACACAGTTTATAAGAGCGGCAAGTTCCTTTTTAAACTCGTATCTTTTGAGTTCCTCTATCCACCCTATCACCACTGAGGCTGGAACCACCTTGTTTGCAGGTCCATAAAGGGGAATCCTTGCCCCCAACCTGCCAAGTGCCCACAAAAGATCCCTTTTGAACGGGCTCTTTTGCAGTATAGAGATTGCCTGGCTGCCAAGGGCCTCCTTGCTGTTAATCTCAAGCCTTTCCATATTTCCTGCCAGGAGCCACATCTGTTTTGCCTCCTCTGCAACAGGTTTGAACAACCTTGTCTTTTTCTTTCTTCTGGATCTCTTTCCAGAAACCAAAACTTGTAGCACCGGAGCAAAAAGCTGGACCTGCTGTCCGCTGCTAAGACCTCCTGCAACCCTTCTCCAAAAGATCCACCACTGAAGCCGTGCCTCCAGCTTGTTAACATTTGAAAGGCCTTCAAAGGAAAGGGGCCATATCTTTTTAATGCGCCAAGGGTCGGCCGGATCCCCAAACCCCGGCCTCATGCAGAAACCGGTTAGATTAAACCAGCTTGCCTCATGCATTAAGCTTCTTTTCCTACCAGCTTTTACCTCAATAAATATATCACTGAGGGCCCTCAGTATTCCCAGGGACCAAAGCTCCTTGCCCATACCAAATATTTCTGACAAGGCTGCGCCAAGCTCCTTTGGAGCTATTGAATCTCTTCCCTTACCAATGAAACATCCCTTAACGACCTGTTCTGCCCTTGAGATGGCCTGCCTGTCTTCCTCAGTAAGCCCCTGTTCAGAAATGTCTTTTGGGATATCCTTCAAGGCTACCCTAACACCCTCCACCTGATAACTACCTGGCCTTTTAGAGTGACGATCAGCCCTGAGATCAAACTGAAGGCGCCACCTGTGAGGAGACACAAGAGAACGGCAATAAAGCTCTAATGTACCTATTGTGGTAATCTTAGAACCGACTTTGACAGGAATCTTTTTGTCCTGGCTGCGCCTACCATATTTCAGCACAGTCTGCAAAGGGGGCAAGCGCACAAAATCCTGAGCGTTTATCTCTACCAGATCCCCAACATGATCATTTTGTCTGACTGTAGAGCTAAAAAGGCTAAACTTTACAGGCCTGTTTGTAAGAACCTCAAACCTTCTGTCTATCTCCACCTCCTGCCCTTCTTCTGTCCCTCTTTCAATAAGGCACAGGGCCTTTTCCTTACTGTCTTTGACCTTACCTCCTGTAAGACCTATGAAATAGGCCCGTGGCACACCGCCTCCAACCCTCAGCCCCAGACCCTTTCTGACAAGACCGTAATAGACTGCCCCTACTGAAATGGCAAGATCCAGGGATTCGTTCTCTATATCCAGAACATCTTCCCCACCCTTCCAGCTGGAAAGCACCGAAGATACCCTGTGCCTGATGGCAA
The DNA here is from genome assembly GCA_027067775.1 of Deltaproteobacteria bacterium. Classification (GTDB taxonomy): domain Bacteria; phylum Desulfobacterota; class Dissulfuribacteria; order Dissulfuribacterales; family QOAL01; genus JAADCZ01. The sequence continues at coordinate 24,569 of JAMOVK010000048.1, read as the reverse complement.
GGGGTTTAAGTGTGCCTCCGTTAAAAAGGATAATATCTGGTAGTCTTCCATGTCCCTGTCTTGACAGAAACCTTGCAAGATGTCTTGTAACAGCAGGATCTGATTCATAGGGAAGCCCCATCTCCCTAAGAGCTGAAGATGTGCCTTCACCCTTTGCCGCGCTGTCAAAATCCAGCTCTGGGAAAAAGCCATCAAGGATTATGGATTCTATCTCTGCCCTATCAAGGCTAACAGAAACAGTTCCTGCCACAAGAGATTTTCCTGTACCTACCAGCCGAACCGAAGTCCTTTCAAGATCCGACCTTGAAAGCAAGGCCTCTTTTGCCTGACGCGCCTGGTGGAACAGGTTTTGCCATTCTGCCTGAGAAAGACTCCTGCCGATCTTCTTCTCGCAAAGAGCGGCAATGGCCAGGTCAATGTTATCCCCGCCAAGCAGAAGATGGTTACCCACTGCAAGACGCTCAAGCCTTGGACCACTGTCTCCTTTCTCGCAGGCAATAAGCGTAAAATCTGTTGTTCCTCCTCCAACATCGCATACAAGCAAAAGCTGGCCGGGTCGAATATGATCCTGCCATGACTGTTCGTGATGGGAAAGCCATGCATAAAAAGAGGCCAGGGGCTCTTCCAAAAGAATCACATGCTCCAGACCAGCCTCCTGGGCCGCCTTTAGGGTAAGCTCTCTGGCTACCTGATCAAAGGATGCAGGCACCGTAAGCACAACCTCCTGCTCGGAAAGCGGCAGGCCCATTTCATACTCCCATGCCTCTTTTATATGCTGGAGATAGCGGGAAGACGCAGTAACGGGAGAAACCTTTTTTACATCTTCCCTGGAACCCCAGGGAAGTATTGGGGCGTCTCTGTCGACTCCTCCGTGGCACAGCCAGCTTTTGGCCGAAGACACCAGTCGTCCAGGGACAAGAGCCCCGTGATCCCTGGCGTAAACTCCTACGGCATAGTCTCTTTTCTCATCCCACGGCAAGGCAAATACACCCTTTTTCACATCAAAGGCGGGAGGCAAAAAAAGAAAAGAGGGCAGGGTCTTTGACATGCCAAGCCTGCCCATACCAACAAGTTGAGGGATATCAAAGGATTTTATCTGGATGGAACCCGGGCTTGCATCGTAAAGATCTATATAACCAACTGCACAGTTGGTGGTTCCAAGATCAATTCCTACTATGTATCTCTTTTCCATACGACCGATATTACTCTAATGCCACCGTGGAGAAAAGTCTTGCAAACCGCAAGTAAGCTATTCAAGAAAAAGCTACTTATTGATACAGGCTGGTTTGGGAGCCTTTGTGAAAGGGGGAGACAGCTTTGGTATGTTTGACACGCCTGCTATTGGGCCTCTGCTGCCCTGTTTACAGCATTTTTCAGTTCCTCAAGCCTAAAAGGCTTTACCATAAAATCAAACACACCGCTCTTAAAGGCCTCTTTGGCGGTCTCGGGTTTCGCATAACCGGTTATAATGATCACCCTTGAATCTGGATTAAGCTCTTTTGCCCTGCGGAGCACCTCCATACCGTCAATCTCTTCCATTTTGAAATCGGTAACAACAATATCAAAGGGGTTGTTTTCCATATACTTAACAGCTTCAAGAGGGTTTGTGAAAATCTCTACCTTATATCCCATCTTGGTAAAGACCTGTTTAAGCCTGCGTCCTACTATGGGTTCGTCATCTATTATCACCAATGTAATGACTGATTCCGATTTGTCTTCCATGATCCTGCTCCAGTTACACAATATAAAGGTTGCCAAAATTGGCTTCGGGTCATAACAAACAGTCCTGTCTGTTTTGATTTTACCATATCTTAGCACGACATCACAACAGCTCGCACTTTTCGCTAGCGTGCCACACTGTAATTTCCTGACAAGAAGGCTTCCAAGTACAGTTGAATTGAAGAGTCACTTTCCATGTGGACATCCAGCTGCCGAGTAAAGCCTATCAGCCTTCCAAGTATTTCCAAGATCCTTTCCATTTCCTGACGAGGCATATTACCCATCCTTGCAGTAACAACGTCTCCCTTGGTTTTCACATTCATATCGGATGCCTTGAGTATTTCAGCAATCAATCTGGCCCTCCTGGATCTCTTTGTTATGTCTGTAGCCCCTCCAAGGAATCTGAAATATATGTGATTGTCTCTTGGATAATCACTGCAGTACGCATCCACAATGTTAAAATGGTAGCCAAAACGCAGGCTCAGGTTCATGTATTCTCTTGTAATTATGGCAATGTTATGACCAGAATATTGTCCATCAAGGGCATCTGCAGGGGCGTTTATCATGCTTGTTACCATGTCTCTGAGACTAACGTCCATCATTTCGGTATGCCATACGCCAGGGGTAAGCATCCCTTTTAAAAGGGCCCTAAAAGGTATTGAGACGACGTGTTCAAACTCGCAGTGATCTTCAGGAGCCTCTTTGGATATGCCTCCACCAAGGTCCAGGCACAGGATACCTGTAGGGATGGGAAGTTCAAGCCTCTTGGTAAGATGGCCCTTCAGTAGTCTCTTTTCGTCTTTTCCAAGCTCTATCAATTCCTGCACAGCCTTTTCATGTATAAACCTAAGGACATCATGATAGGTCTCGCACCTGTCCATCCGAAATTCTTCAATCAAGGGATCTATCAGATTGAGACGAGCGATCTCGTTTAGCAGTCTTCTAAGCAGCCTGAAATCCGACGAGGCAAAAACATTCATAGACTGACAACTTCTGTATACCAGAAGCTCCTTCACTTTTCCCTTGTATATCTTTCTGTCCTCGGCATCCACTGTTATTTCCATACCGTCTTCCACCTTGGATGTTATACCTGTGACGTTTACAAGGCACGGCACGCACAACTCCCTACAGATTGTGGCCATATGGCTTACCGGACTACCTACCTCGGTGACGATTGCCGAAACCTTTTTCATAACCCTGACCAAAACAGAGCTGTCACGCGGGCTTACCAGTACGGCTCCTTCAGGAACGTCATCGACTTCCCGGATGTTCCTGATTATCTTTACAGGGCCATATCCTATTCCCTGCTGGGCGGTAAGCCCTTCTCCACTGGAGATCACCTCATATTTATCTTCAAGATTCAAAAGGGATCGATCAATATCGCTTTCTTTTTTAATAAGAAGTTCCCGGGATTGAAGGATCAACAGTCTATCGTTTGGATCCAGGGCCCACTCTGCGTCTTGCGGATGCTTAAAATAGTTTTCAAGCTTGATTCCCATTCTGCCAAGCTCAAGTATCTGCTCATCTGTAAGACAGGCCTTGTTTTGTAATTCATGAGGTAAATTTCTCTTTTCAAGTCCACCCTGAGCTGCCAAATACAAGGCCTCTGTCTTCCTGGCTATTTTTCTGTCGACAATTTTCAGCCCATCTTTTTTTGATAAGATAAAGGAATCTGTAGGCATTTTACCATCGACCACAGCCTCTCCCTGTCCCCAGTTTCCAACAATCACCATATTGTCTGAGGCTGCGTTAAGGGGATCGGTCGTATAAAGGACGCCGCTACTCTTTGCATCAACCATCACCTGGCATATGGCGGCAATTGACATCTGACCTTCTCCCTCCAGCACTGTACGTCTGTACTCAATGACATGTCTACTGAAAAGGCTGGCCAAAACAGTCCTGTATGCGTTAAAGATCTCCATGGAAGAGCCTTGGACATTCAAGACTGTCTCAAACTGACCAGCAAAGGAAAAGTCCATATCCTCTTCCCGAGCGCTGCTTCTTACAGCAAAACGGCTTACCTCGTGACCCGAATCTGCCAGGTGAGAGATTGCAAGCTCGATCTCCTCCAGAAGATGTCGTGTGGGCTGAAGTTGCATTATGGACTGTTTGAGCTTCTTTCTAAGCTCCTCAATTTCATCATCTGTGGCAGAATGAGAGCCTAAAAGCCTTTCCAGCCTTTCAAGGCTGTCTTCAAGACCGTTAAAAAAAATAATGTCATGATAGGCCTTTGTGGTTATGACAAAGCCTGGGGGAACCGGAAGCTCAAGGTCCGTGATTATCCTTGCAAGATGAAGGGCCTTTCCCCCGATTATGGGAAACTGACCCTTTGTAATTTCATGCAGGAGAATGACAGGCGGCCCATGACGGTCATCTCGCCCTTTAAGCACCTGGAGCAGCCTGTCGTATATGTGCTCATAGACCTCATATAAATCCTTGTATCTGTTATCACACAGGGTGTTAAGCCTGTGCACACACTTTAAGACCGTCTCGGATAACTCATCAAAGGTTGTTTCTATGTAATGTCTGTCAAAGAGATAGTCGCCACTGAGCTTTTCACCCATATCGGCAATTATCTCAAGAGCTGTCTGATTACACTGGAGCACCTTTTTAAAACGCTCGAACTTCTCTCTGATATCAACGCTGGTTTGCGCCGATGATTTTGAAATCGCTCCCCTTATTCTATCTGCTAGTTGCTGAATAAAGCGTGTCAATTTTCACTCCTGGTCAAAACAAAAAAAACCCCTGCCTTATAATCTAATAATAGGCAGGGGCAAAACAAGAACTGGAGGGTACTTGTTTTTAGTTCAACATCAGCTTTAATGACCACCTCCACCTTTAAACACCATGCCCACACCAAAACCTGCCACTATTGCCACAATGATGGCAATAATGCCATAAAGGGCTGGTCTTTCAAAAGCCATGTGGGAAAGCTGCTTGATAAGGCCTACCCGTTCCACCCTTATTCTGGCCTGTGCCTTATCCACGACCTTGCCATCCTTTACAGCAAAGGCTTCAACAAAATATTCTCCAGGAGGTGCCTCAAAGGGCCAATCTATCTCAACAGAAAATGTGTGATTCTCCTTATCAACTTTCACCACTCCATCTTCTTCATGGTAAAGATGCTCTTCTTCCATAAACTTTAAAAATTCCACAATCCATGTATCTCGGTCAAAGTCCTTCATATCGGTCTTTATCTTGGCCTTGCTCCTAAGGGCATCGTATCCTATGCCAAGTTCTTTACAAGTCTTTGGAGGAAGCATATCATGAATATCCCTTGTGGAATAAACAAGATACACCTTGGGTACATTTTCAAACACTATGTTGCCAAGCTTCATCCAGAAAATGCCGCCGGCCTTGCCCTTGTACTTTAGATGTTCTTCTCCTAGCTGTGAGTGTATCTGAACTATCACATCCTTGGTGTTAAGGCCGCTGCCTTTAACGACCAACTTGGTGCCGTGATAGCCGATCGTGATAGGGATCTTGCCTGGCGTAACATCTACCGTCAATGCAGATGCAGGAGTTGGCACAAGACAGACAAAGATAACTAACGCGACTACAGCCTGTAACAGTACTAAAGGGATCCTGTTCATCTCTAATGCCCTCCTCCATGTGCCAGCAACAGGGATGGCTCAAGCACTAGCCCGAGAATCATTTTTACGGTCACTCCGAGCACTATCATGGCTAGCAGGATTTTCAACTGATCTCCATGGAGCTTCTTGCCCAGTTTGGTTCCTATCTGTGCTCCAATGGTGGAGCCAACAAGAAGAAGAATAGCAAGGATGATATCTACCGTATGGTTCTGGTAGGCCTGGAGAAAGGTGACTTCCACACACGTGAACATGATCTGAAACAGGCTTGTTCCCACCACTACATGCATGGGCATGCGAAGCAGATAGATCATGACCGGAACCATGAGAAAACCTCCTCCCACGCCCATGATGGCAGCAAGCACTCCAACAAATATTCCAAGCCCCACCGGAAGGATGGCAGAATGGGTTACTCCTGACTTTTCAAAGTGTATCTGCATGGGAAGAGATGCCAAGATGCTCTTTTTCTTTGCCTTGACCGCTGCCTTTTCCCTTGCCCTTCTTTCTGCTTCGATACGCTCTTCTTCGCTCATTCTGGCCACTGCCTTTTGTTTTTTAAGGGCATGAAGGCTCTCAAAAAACATAAAGGTACCCACCACACCAAGCATTATCACATAGGTTATCTTTATAAGAAAATCAGCACCACCTGTAGCCCTAAGGACCTTTATCACATAGACACCCAGTGCACCGCCCGTAAAACCACCAACAAGCAGCAGAAGACCCATCTTGAAATCCACATTGCCCAGCCTCCAATGGGCCAGGGTACCTGATGCCGATGCTGCTACAATCTGGTTTGCGTCTGTAGCCGCAGCAACTGTAGGCGGAATACCAATCATCATCAGTAGCGGCGTCATTAGAAATCCTCCGCCAACACCAAACAGGCCCGACAGAAGCCCGACCAGCAACCCAAGACCAACCACTAGCCAAAGGGTCACGCTGGTAAGTGCTATTGGCAAATAAATATACATAGAAAACCCTCCTACGGTTTTAAGATTAAAAACAGATCCTGCTGCCTACTCAGGCAGACACAATCTCTATTGAATACAGACTGCAATCTGCATTTATCTGTTGCAAAACTTTCTGAAAGAAATCATCGTCCCATGGTCTGGCCAAGAAAACCGTTAGATTCGATAAATACCATTCAGGATGAAAGCTCACCTTTTTGACTATTTTGGACAACCAATCCCTTTTTTTATCAAAATCATCATCGTTTAGGGTTCCTGCTATCAGGCAGGAAATCTTGTAGTCCACCAAAAAATCCACAAGTTCGCCATCTGAAACCTTTCTCAACATATGATAGGAAACCTGAACCTGTTCCAAGCTGCACAGTCCGGATACAAGTTGCCATAAGGCTGAAGGAGAAAAGTTGCTCCATGGCCCGTTGGATCTGACTGCCTGGAGATCAGATACATCAGACTTTAATATCAGCAAGACTGAAAACAGCTCTGCATCCATCCGCTTTGCCAGTTTTACCGCGCAAAAACTTGCATATAGATCAGAATCATGTCCGTCCATCAGTAGGGCCACTCTCTTTCCCATTAAGCCCAAACCATCCTGCGTCTTCTTTTACCTTTCTCCAAAATTCCACTAACAAAAACATCAACAAGCTCGGCCTTCACCATCGACTCTGCATGCAAGATGCCAAAATCTTCACATACTGTAATCCCAGCATCCTTGCCCATTCCCGCCTCATTTCGGTGCCATAAGCTTGCGCAAACAAGAACTATTGTTGTTTCAAAAGTAAACAGCTCCCATGTAACTGGTTGAAACAACATTCAAATCAAGATTGAAACAACTGTTTCTCTTGTGAACAAATGGATAAAAGTGCCTTAAAAAACTGCTTTTTTACAGGGCAATATGTACTGGACAAAATGGCTTCATAAAGAAAGGCGCACTATCCACAGACATCCAGAATCAAAAAAGCCCTGGCATGAATACCAGGGCCTAGTTGCCGGAGAATATGTAGTCTGTCCTGGTGATCAGGGAATTTTTACAAGCCGGAAACCCAAGGCAGAGTTACCCTTGAAGGGGAAAAATCCGTGACGATACGCAGACCTGCATGCATCTGGCAATGCATCCCATCCCCCTCCTCTTTCCACCTTCAACACCCCGTTTTCAGGGCCTTGAGGGTCAACCTCTGGAGATCTAGAATAATAATCAAAGGAATACCAGTCCTTGCACCACTCCCATACGTTTCCATGCATGTCATAAAGGCCCCACATGTTAGGCTTCAAGAGTCCAACTTCATGGGTCTGGGCGTTCGAGTTTTGATAAAACCATGCATACAAGGGAAGATCAGAAACCATATCTCCAAAGCAGTATGAACCGGGTTCGCCTGCACGGGCAGAGTATTCCCATTCAGCCTCTGTTGGAAGTCTGTATTTGTCTGTCTTTTCCATCTCATTAAGCTTTTTGATAAATTTTTGAACATCGTTCCATGAAACATTCTCTACAGGACGCCTGCGACCCTTAAAATGGCTTGGATTATAGCCCATAACAGCAACCCACTGTTCTTGTGTAACTTCATATTTTCCAATATAAAAGGGCTTGGATATGGTAACCTTGTGTCTGGGAAGTTCGTCTATATCGGCGTTTTCGAAATGCCTTGCTGCCCCCATCATGAAAGTTCCCGCGGGTATCAACACAAACTCTATGCCAACAGAGTTCTTAAAGGTCTTGGAGGCGGCTTCAGCCTGTTGAAACACTCCTGACGCACATGCAAAAATCACAATGCCTGTAACAATAACAGTCCTTACGGTTGATAAATACATAAACAGAGATCCTCCTTCTTCCTTAAAAACCCCTAGCCTACTCCTCTTCTTCCGGGGACACTACGGCTATGGTCTTTTTTGCGCATCTGCCAAGAACAGCCCGTCCCACACTTCCTACAAGTATATCAGAGATAGCGCTTCTTATTGTCCTGCCAAGGTATATGATGTCTGCCTCTGCTTCTTCAGAGTAAGAGGATATCACTTCAGCAGGATCACCCGCTTCAACCTTTTCAACAATCCTGTCGGGAGTCACTTTTAACTGTTCCAGCTCTTTGCGAGCCTCTTTTAGAATACCTTCTGCCTCCTCAAGAGGACTAGGCCAAGAATCGGAATCTGCGGCCTCGGCTATATCAGCAACGTCCATCACGTTAAGCAACCACGCCTTGGATTCCTTGGCATATGTCATAAGGATTCCAGCCTCCTTGACCGCAGCCATCGACCCCTTGGATCCATCAACAAGTATGAGCAGTCTTTTAATCTCAAACTGTCCATCCTCGGGAAAATCAGTTCCAGGGATGTATACGGAACAGGAACCTCGTCCATAAAGTATGCCCGAAGTCACGCTGCCAATAAAGGAGCCTTTGACAGGGTCCATGCACCTTCTCTGCATTACTATTGTTGAATAGTTGTATTTTTTTACAAACTCCAAGATCTTGTTGGCTGGTTTGCCATCCACTATCTCCATATCAATGGGAGCAGAAGGATTAAACCGTGCTACAATATCCTTTGCCTCATTCATCAAGGGAGCTATCTGCTTATTTATAAATTCCTCCCTCAGCCTCTTAAACGTCTCGCTCTCAAGGACAAGGCCAGCACGGATATCAATGTTGGTCATGTGTGTACTTAGATATCTGCCTGCCATCACATGAAGTATGGTAATCTCTGATACCCGATCTCCAAGGATCTTGGCCAGCGTCCCTGCCAGCATGCAGGCAGATTTAAAAGTGCCCTTTCCATCTATTGGCAATAGAAATTTGCTAAGAGGTTCTACTTTTTTTGTCATTTTACCCCTCTCTTAATCTGTTTAGGATTAATAAAACATCAAGAGCCACACATTGGCTATGGCCACACTTATAATCATATAAGGAAAAGCCACTTTCATAAAACCGAAAAATTTCATGGGATGCCCAGCTGATTCTGCAATACCAAGAGTCACCACGTTGGCACTCGCACCAATCATCGTCCCGTTACCGCCAAAGCATGCACCAAAGGCCAGTGCCCACCAAAGGACTCCAGAATCTGCCCCTGGAATAACCTGTGTCAGATACCCTACAATGGGAAGCATGGTGGCGGTGAATGGAATGTTATCTACAAAGGCACTCATTATGGCAGAGACCCAGAGAATCAGACATATAGATGTCACTAGGCTACCATGGGATAGATGCAGAACCCAGTCGGCAATAAGATCCAAAAGGCCTGTTTCCTCTACAGCTCCTACCAGGATAAACAGGAACATGAAAAAGAGCAGGGTTGTCCATTCGATATCCTTTTCAATGAGTTCTAGAAGATCGATCTTTTTGGTCAAGAGCCCGTAGGTAAAAAGAAGTGATGCTCCAAACAGGGCTGCAATAGACACCTCCATGTGCCAGTAGCCGTGGGTCAAAAACAAAGCTACAACAATTCCCATAATGATACCGCCAACCGTAAGCAGTTGGGAATCGGTAATCTGATATTCCTGGCGAAGCTTTTCTATAAACGCATCTATGTCTGTAATCTTGGCCTTACCATACTCCCTGCCATAGGCAAATTTGGAATAGACAAAAAGCACCACCATGGAGATAAGGCATACAGGAGTCAGGTCTATAACAAAATCCATAAAGGTTAACCCTGCATAAGAGCCTATCATTATGTTAGGTGGATCACCGATAAGGGTTGCCGTACCGCCTATGTTGGAGGCCAAGACCTCTGGAATGAGCAGGGCTAGAGGATTGATACCCAAGGATAGCGCTATTTCTATACTGACCGGGGTCAAGAGCAACATTGTGGTAACGTTGTCAAGAAAGGCCGAGGCCACTGCAGTAAAACTCATGAGGATGACGGAAAGCACTATCACATTTCCCTTTGCCATTTTGTAGCACTGATAGGCTGACCACTGGAACACCCCAGTGTGCTTTAGAATGCCAACTATTATCATCATGCCCATGAGCAGGAATATCACGTTCATATCAATGGCATGGATAGCAGTTTCATAAGACAGTATATGGTACTCGGGATTTATCGTGCCAATGGTATAGCTTATCACAAGCATGGTGGCTGCTCCGAGCATGGCAGCAAGGGTCCTGTGAAGGAGTTCAAAGGAGATAAGGATGTAGGCAAGGACAAAGATAACCGTTGCTATCCAGAAGGCAGGTCCCTGGGTACGCTTTATGGAGAGTTCCACATGGGCCAGATACTGCTTGCCATCAAAGGCAATCTTGGTGTTATCAAGTAGTACCTTGCCCTTTTCATAACTAGGCTTATAGGCCACTATTTCTATAGTAGAGCCTTTTATGCTACCTTTTGGCAATTCCAGCACCGTTTGGAACGTGCCATCAGCTTCTGTCTTTAATCCGCCTTCGCCATGGGCATGCTGGCCTTCCTTGGCCTTTGGCTTAAACTCCTTGCCATTTAGGAGCACTTTCAACACAACATCATCGACTCCAGTGTTGTGAGGATTTACTATCTTGCCGGAAATGGCAAGGATTTCGCCTTCAAACCTATCCTGTTCCTGTCCATGATGGGCATTGGCAGCCCGGTGTTCCTTGGCCCTGGCCAGGCCGGAAATCCAGTTGACAGAAAAAAACAAGAGAAATGACAGATAAAAACACATCCAAAAGAAGGACCTAGTTTTGGATCCAACACCGGGGAAAAACAAATTTCCCATCATCAAAACCCCCTTTAACTTGAGATACCGTAAAAGAAGTAAAGCATGGCCATCATGACAACCAAGTAGATAATGGTCATACCAGTACCTGCCCTAATATAGTCTATGGTCTTGTATCCTCCAGGCCTCATGATCAAAGCATTTACCTGATGTGTTGGAAGCACAAAGGTATTTGATGCAGCTACACCCACTACCAGTGCTGCCATTCTAGGATCAGCTCCTGCCTGAAGTGCCATGTTCATTGATAAAGGAACGAGCAGAACCGTTGCACCAACATTTGAGGCTACAAGGGTAAAAAAGGAAGTCAAAAGACCCACTATCAGCAAAAGGATAAAGGGAGTTACCTCTCCCATTGCATGCATAATGCTCGTTGCTATGTAACGGGCAGCCCCTGTTGTTTCAAAGGCAAGACCTAAAGGAATGAGACCTGCAAGAAGGAAGACCGTCATCCAATCCACAGACTGATATGCCTCATCAATGGTCATTACCCTTAGAAGAACCATCCCAAGAGCGCCGGTAAGAAGGGCGATGGAAAGCTGTACATGAAATCCAAGGGCAAGGGTCAAGGCCAACACCAGACATGCAACTGCAGGCAAGGCCTTTTCAGGCCTCATGATCTCCCCTTTTAGGTCTTCTGTAAAAAGCAGTATTCCCTTTTTCTTTAAGAAATGCAGTTTTTCCCAGGGTGCCAGAAGCAGAATGCCGTCACCTGCCTTGAGCTTAACCTTTGATATATTCCTTCTAATGATTTCCCCACCCTTGTTAATAGCGAGAGGATTTACCCCGTAAATTTTTCGAAAATGTATATCTCTCATGGAAATTCCAACCATCTTCGAGTTCGGCGGCACAACTGCTTCTACTATTCCACAGTTATTTGGCGAGAACATCTCTGCGAAGTATTCAAGGTCTTCCTTTATCTTCCAACCAAGTGTTTTTGCCGCCTTTTTCACATCTTCTTCGCGACCGAACACTGCAACTACATCTCCTGGCTCGATCACATCATCTCTTACAGGAGAAAGTACCATCTTTTTAGACGAAGGTTTGTATATGCCTACTATAGTCGCCTTATAGGTTGGTCTAAAATTTATCTCTTCAAGGCTTTTGGGCTGCCAATCTTCTGGCACCTCCAACTCAAAGGGCCTCTTGCCGATTTTTATGGAGTAAAGACTTTCAACCTGGTCTGACATAAGCTTTGTATCCTGCGCCTCCTTGGCAGGAAGTATCCATCTTCCAAACAGGGCAAAATAGGCAATTCCAGCAGCCAGGAGCGCCAGGCCCATTGGAGTTACTGTAAAAAGGCCAAAAGGTTCAAATGCCTTTCCACCTAAAAGGGATATGTTGTTGTTCCACCATGACTCCATGAGATCGTTCAAGAGGATGAGAGGACTGGAACCTACCAGGGTGATACAGCCTCCAATTATGGCGCAAAATCCCATAGGCATGAGAATTCTAGAGATTGGTACTCCAAGTTGCTTACTAATCCTTGTTGCCGCAGGCATAAAGAGGGCTGCAGCCCCAATGTTCTGCATAAAGCTTGAGATCAGGCCTACTGTGGCAGCAATAAGGGCCATGATCCTGGTTTCAGACTTGCCGGCAAGCTTGATGATGTGTCTGGCAAGGATGTTCATAACACCAGTCTTGTCCAGACCTGCCCCTATAATGATAACCGCGATAATGGAAACCACGGCATTTGAACTCAGTCCACTTATGGCCTGTTTTGGTGTAACAAGCCCGAGTAGTGGCAGAATGACCATCATCATTATGCCAACTACGTCAACCCTTACCCATTCAAAGATGAACAGCAAAATGGCAAAGACCAGAACACCCATCACCACCATAATCTGGTTGGTGAGTTCAAGTTCAGGAGCTGTAACTGTCTCTGCTCCAAATACAGACTGACCTGATAAAAGCAATAACATTAGTACAAGGCATATTAGAGCACCTTGACCCAACCTGTTTTTCATCATTCCCCCTATACTTTTTCCGAGGATGTAACAATCCTTATGTTCTTACCATCGGATTGATTTGGAAATCTTTAAATTCACTTTCAAATAAAAATGGCAGTAGCCATTAAAAGACCACTGCCATTTTAATGACCCCTATTAAAATGAATCAATTCAATGAACTGCCAACACAGGGCAGCTGACCATACCTATAACCTTTTCAGTAACGCTTCCAAGCATAAGCCTTTTTATTCCACTCATACCGCGAGAGCCCATAATTATAATATCTGGGGCCTTTTCCTCGGCCATCTGTACAATTTCCTCATGGGCCTCGCCTTCCACTACATGCGTACTCACATCCACTCCTCTCTCCTTGGCCATCTTCTCTAGCTGTTCCATATAGGCACGGGCATTGGCCCTGATCTCCTTAATGGCCTCAGGAGGTACACCACAGAATTTGCCAAAGGTAAAGATGACATAAATGACCTCCAGAGAAGAGTTGTGAAGCCTTGCCAGATCTACCCCCCTTAAAAAGGCCCTCTTGGCAAACTCTGACTGATCTACTGCCACCAACATCTTATCCCACTTTATTTGAGCACCCTGTGGCACCACTATCACATCCGTGTCTGCATGGACAACCACCTTGGCGGTAACACTTCCTATGAGCTGTCTTTCAAGCCGAGAAAGGCCCCTGCGCCCCATAACTATGACATGGGCACCTATCTCCTCCGCATAGTCAACTATCTCCTGGAAAGGTTCCCCATACCTGGCCTCTGTCTTTATGTCCCTGCCGAGATCCTTGGCTATGTTTCTCGCCTCGTCTATCAATTCCTGTACAGGACCCTCTATTATCTTTTTTATGTTGTCTACACCGATTAATTCCAGATCACCCTCATAGGCTGGAAATACCGAAATGACATGCAATTCCAACACATCGGTCATGGCACATGCCTGCCTAAGGGCGTTTTTTGACGAATCTGAACCATCATATGGCACAAGGGCCCTATTGTAGATTCCCATGACAAAGCCTCCCTATGTTAAGAACCTTCAGCCCGTGCCTGGAGCATACCCCTTATCATGGCAGCAGATATTATTATGCCTGCCGTACCAAGGGCAGCCACCAAGGCCCAGAAACTTACCGAGTTCAAAAAGGATGTTGTAGATGGATCAAGGGGTGGACGAAGACCAAGATCTGCCAAATAACCCGGGATCTTTGCTCCCCTGCTAACTGCAACTATCAACATCACAGCACCCATGACTATCTTTATCATATAGTCTTTAACGTAGGTTGTACCAAGGGCACCAAGCTGCACTCCAATAAGAGAGGCAGCAAGGATAAGGAGGGTAAGCCTGATATCTATAAGACCACTCAAACCCCACTGTATGGAACCCCACATACCCATACAAAATGCAATTACCAACTCTGTGGCACTGGCAACAACAGCAGATGCACCAATAACGTAGATAAGTCCGGGAACCCCAATAAACCCTCCAACGGCAATAGTGGCAGCAAGCATTCCTGTCGCCACTCCAACAGGAATGGTAAACCATGCGGAGATCCTGATCCCTGCCGTTTTAAAGTGGATCATTGGAGGAAGGTTTATGCTCTGAAGCTTTTTGGCAAGCTTGGTTGTCTCTGCCTCTTTTCCGCCCTTTGACAGCTTGTATGCATCATAGAACACATAGGCACCAACTACCACCAACACGATGACAAACATGAGGCTCACATAGAGATTGGAACCGGCATTTCCCCAGTGATCAAGGATGTACTTCTGGATCTGGATTCCAATCTGGACACCAACAATGGCGGTTACAGCCATAAAGACACCAAGTTTTATGTCTGCCTGTCCATATTTCCATCTCTTGTAGGCACCAACCATGGCCTTTGGAAACTTGTGACACATGTTGCTGGCAACTGCCACTGCACCAGGTGCGCCAAGGGACATCATGGCGGGTGTCAAGACAAATGCACCACCTGAGCCAATAAATCCGCTCAGTAGACCACCGATAAGACCAACAACAAGAAGCGCTATCACCTTTGAAGTTGGCAGATCTATAAACATTATGGACACACTCTTGATCTTGTTGGTGATCTTGTGCCCATGCCCTTCGGTCACCAGACTTACCAGGACCTTTCTATCCATGGGCACATCTTCCGGCTTCATGTCCTTTGGAAGTACCAGGATCTTCCTTTCCCCGGTAGTATCAACTAAAAAGACTGCAGTACCATCAGGGTTAACCTTCTCAAAAAAACCCTTCAGCATGTTTTTGGGTGGCCCGCCACCACCTGCAAGAACATCTTGGGCAAAAAGAAAAACAGCACCAATAATTACCAAAAATATGAGAATGCGTCGCATCTTCCTCCCCTCCTTTAGGACTTAATGGCTGCCTTTGGCCTCTATGCCCAAAAGGGCCAGAAGGTTACTTGCAAAGGCACCGTGGATAAAAGAAAAAACTAAGGCTGTTCCCACAGGATAGACAGTGTGCCATCCTCCCATGGTATACGTCTTGGTGACCCAATCAACATTGGAAAACACCAAGTAGTAGAGAGCACCTGACATGGCCCCAAAAACCATGGTCTTGATGAACAGGGGGCCTTTAGACTTTTGCTTTTTCATAATGAAACACCCTCCCTTCACAATATGAATCCTTATTCACAAGCAATCACTTTTTAGACCCAAGTTATAGGCGTGTCAAGGTTCTGAGAATTTTTTAACTTTCAAATCGGAAAAGTTTATGAATTTTTTCTTAAATTTCAGCAAGATATCGTTTCATTTTGAAACATGGTCCCAGGGGCCAAAATATCAAATATGAACAGGCTACAAAAATTTCATATGGAAACTTGCTATAAGGGTTGATTCGGGTGTATCCTCTATTCTATATGATTAAAGAATCTGGAGCATTTCATGGGCTCTAATGGAAGACTGATAGCCATTGGGGATATACATGGCTGCATCAAAAAGCTTGAAAAGCTTCTAAAATACCTTTCGATACGTGCCAACGACAGGGTTGTATTTCTTGGGGACTATATAGGAAGGGGGCCAAGTTCAAAAGATGTTATATCTCTTCTTATAGACCTAAAGAAGGAAAACAAAAATGTAATTTTCCTCCTTGGGAACCATGAAAACCTGTTGTTGGAGTATGTGAAATCTCCAGACGACATACTGATACCATATCTTCGGCAGCAGCATATTGAGGCCTTTGTCAAGAGTTACGGGGAAAACAACCTTAGCAGCCTGCACGAACTCTCTTTCATGCCCAAAGAACATGTGGACTTTCTTAAAAATCTAAAACTCTACTACACTGAACAAGACTATCTCTTTGTGCACGCAGGTATTATGCCTGGCCTTCCCCTTGAAAAACACACGGCTATGGAATTTTGCGAAGTCAGGGACATATTTTTAGAAGCAGATCTGGACATAGGGAAAACCGTGGTCTTTGGTCATACTGCCTTTGAAATGCCTCTTGTAACAAAAAACAAGATTGGCATAGATACAGGTGCAGTTTACGGAAATGTCTTGACTGCCGTGGTACTGCCAGAGATGCGTTTTTATCACGCCTAGCCTTTATCCCCTTCTATCCCTTTGTTGCGCCTGCTGCTTAGATAAAAAATCCACAAGTTTTTTCAGCTCATAGTCTCCTTCATAAAAGGCGTCAGCCACGAGATAGGGAGTCTGATCGTTATACATGGCAGCGTCTATTAATCTGGTAAAACCAAGTAACCTTCCAACTATAACCAGTTTTTCTTCTATAATATCTGATGGGGCGTATTCAAAAATGGCGTTGACCAGATCTGCCTTTACATCTGTAAAAAAATCTGCGCGTTCTAGTATTTCGCCTATGGCAAGGGCCCGCCGGTGACGCTGTTTCATGGTTGTACCGCCACCCTTAAAACGGAACTTGACATAGTTCTCTTTGGTATCCAGTCCGCACACCGTATCCACCATGGTAAAATGGAAATCCATGCGAGCGTTAAGATTAAGATAGTCTCTAGCAATGATGAGGTAGTTAGGCATACCGATGGGACGCTGGCTTCGAGTATCTGACATCCACCTGCCTATAACAGATGATACATCTCCAACCACTGGCGGTGGCCCGGCCCATCTCAGACCCGGAGTAGATATTCCACGCCACAAGGCCCTGAAAGGCTTACAGACAATCTCATCTGGCGTTACTGACCGCTTTTTAGACAGACTGGGGCCAAGCCCCCCTCCTACATCTATGATGTGTAGAAAAAACGGGATATCGCTTTCCAGTCTGTAAACTACACCAGAGGTTTCTTCAAGGAGCTCATCTCCTGCCTCAAAAAAGGCAATAACTGCCTTTTCATGCACATACCGGACTATGTCGTGCAGGGAGCGGCACTCCATTATGGAAAAGGTAGGGCCATAGGCATCCGTAAGATTCAACTTTATGGTAAGCTCCTTTAACTGCTGCAGCACACCATCTTTTTCCTGAGAAACCCTTTTTTTCTGATCTGCAGATGCCTGCTCCTTTTCAAATTCTTCAACAGCCTTTTTTATCTCATCTTGCTCGGCAGGAAAGACCTTTCCATGTTCGCCATCAACAGTTATCCACTGCCCTTCCTCCAGATTCTCCATGGCATTTACAAGCCCAACAAGCATGGGGCGGCCATATTCTCTGGCAACACATGAAAGATGGTCTGCCGGGTTGCCAAAATCCACAAGCAGTCCCCTCACCTTCCCTATAACCTTGGCAGCATCCACCAGACTCCTGTGCAGAACCAGAATCGTTGGCTCCGAAAAGTCAGAATCAAGATCCTTTCTCTTTCTTATCTTTTTTACCCTGCCGGTAGCAACCCCCCTAGATGTAATAAGAGCTCCCTTAAAAATTGGCTTTCTCTTGTCGAAACGAAAAACAGGCCTTGTCTTGTGCCCTTCCATAATGAGAGGTCTTGTCTGAAGAAGCCAAACTGTGCCTTTCCTGTCTATAGCCCACTCGATATCTTGGGGTCCGTTGAACATATGCTCGAGTTCAAGAGCTAGATCAACCAGCTTACGGACTTCATCATTGGACAAAACCGGCTCATTCTGCAGCTGTGGCGGTATCTCATCTTCCTTAAGACCACCATGTGGATCAAGAACAAGGCGTTTGCTTTTTTTTGCAACTACCGGAGGAACTGAAAAAAGATCCTTGAGATTCTCCCTGTAAGGTTTGTAAACGTCAGCCATTGAAGCGCCAGAGACAACAAGTTCTCCCATGCCGTAAAGTGCTGTAATGAGCATTGTCTCTTCTTTGGGATCGTTTGGATCCATGGAAAATATGACACCAGCCTTTTGTGCATCTATCATTTCTATGCAAAGGACTGCCATGTTAAAGTCAAGAGCTTTCATTCCAGCCCCAATTCTATAGGCCAGGCTCCTGGAGTTAAAGTTACTTGATATTACCTCCTTTACTGCAACCTTTAGGGCCTCAAAAGAGACCACATTGAGCACAGAGGTAAACTGGCCAGCAAAAGAGTGATGAAGTCCGTCCTCACTTAATGCGCTACTTCTTACGGCAAGCCCTTTGCCTTGATCAAAAAATCTTGCCGACATGTGCTTCAAGGCCTCTTCCAGAGACCCGGGCATGTCTGCAGACATGATCTCCTGTTTTATCTCTTCCTCAAGCTCCTTGGTTACCTCTTTATCCTGGAACAAAAATGGCTGGAGCCTTTTTAAGATCTTTACCGACAGTCCGCTTTCATCTAGAAAGTACCTGCAGGCATTGACCAAGATAGAAAATCCGTCAGGCACGTTAAATTTATCTTGGCTCTTGAGCCGGGCAAGACTGGCTGCCTTGCCACCTGCAAAGGAGGCATAGTGAGGTAACACTTCATCAAGGGTAACGCAAAGGGGAATATCCTTATGGGTAGGCACCTTTTTGAGAAGCTCGTTTATTCTTTTGCTGAGCTTCTTATGTATGTTGAATAAAGAGGTATGTCTTTCGTAGTCTAGCTGGTTGAGTTTTTCAACCAGCTCTCCAGTGATATCAATGAGTTCGTGTATCTTGTGGTGAATGTCCGGCCCAAAAAAATCACTTTCCCTGAGTTTCAGGTCAATGTCTGTAATTAGCTCCACGGCCTTGGTATTTTCATACAAAAGGGAGCGAAAAATCTGGTAACGCCACTTGAGCTCCTCAAGACGCTCTTTGGCCTTTTGATGCCGAACTTCATGAAACCTTTCTATCTGTCTTTTTACCCAATCAAACATGCCAAAGGGCCTTTTAGCTACAGTGATTTTTCGCAAAGATCGAGAAAACAGTTGTAAAAATGCTCTACGGCCCGCTCGTCTGCCATCCTTACATCAAGCTGTCTGGTAAAGGCGATGAGCCACCCCAGATGTTCAAGTATTTTAACAAGCTTTTGCTGGTCAAGCCCCTTGAGTTTTCCAATGACAATGTCCTTTCTTACCTCTGTCTTAAACCCAAGGGTCTCTAGTATCCACCTTATCAACTCCGCCCTTTTCCGACGTTTCTGCTCTTCTGCAAAACCACCTGCAAAGCGGAAGTAGATGTAGTTGTTATCAGGCTCATCACTTACAAAGGAATCGATAACGTTAAAGTGATACCCAAGAAGAAGGCTCAGGTTCATGAAATCCTCTGCAACGATGGCCAGATTTTGACCTGCAAACTCTGGTGGATGCGTAATCATACTCACAGGGCGTACCATACTGGAAAATAGATCACCAAGCCCAAACGGCACAGGCTCCCTATCCCATGCATCCTGTCTTAACAGTCCGGACAAGATGGCCTTAAAGGGCACGCTGCGGATCTGGTCTATCTGGACCTCTTTGTCATTTTCCCGTGTATCTACACCACCTCCGATATCAATTATAACAATTTCTATGGGCAGATCAGCCTTGAGCCTTAGGGTTTTTTCATCTTTATAAGATTTTGTGGATGAGAACTGTTCGATCAGGGCGTCCACTGCCTTTATGTGGGCAAAATGTATTATATCGTGAATGGTCTTACACTTTTCAGCCTTAAAATCCTTAGAAGTTGGATCTATCAGGTAGAGTGGGGCCACATAACTTAAAACCTTCCGCAAGGTCTTTATTTCAGGCTCTTCCATATATTCCCAGTCCTGCCTGGCTTCCACCTCTACCAATTCTTCTATTATTCCTTGATAGATCTTTCTGTTGTCAGCATCTACAGTCACCTCCATGCCATCCTTTAAAAGCATTGTAGCATTTCCTGTCCCAAAGATGGCCGGAACCCTGTATTCCCTTGCAATAGTGGCAAGATGCCCTGTAGAGCTGCCTATATCAGTTACTATTGCCCCTGCCTTTCTGAGTACCCGGCTAAGTTTTGGATGGGCATACCTTGAAACCACAATGGCTCCAACTGGAACGTTTTCAAGATCACCATCAGGCTCAACATGAACCACCCGTCCAGATGCCGCACCAAGCTGTGCTGTGTGACCAACTCCATTCATGATCACAGGAAACTGCTTAACAACCTTCTCTAGATCCTTATGAAGGGGCTCTGAAACCGACTGGATACCAAGGCGCCTGTTTTGAAGCAGTACCAACTCGCCCTTTTTATCCAGGGCCCATTCAATGTCCATGGGACTACCAAAGGCCTTTTCACACAGCATGGCCACTTCTGAGATGTCCTTAAGGCTTTTGATATTAAGAAGAGAAGATCCCCTTCGTAGGTTGTGGTCTCCCATATCAAGAGGCTTGTCTCCTGTAGGCAGCCTCTTATTTAGAGATTTTGGAGTTATGATACTCGACTGTAGACAAAAGGGAAAAGAACGTCTGACCAGGTACTGATCGCCATCTAGATGGCCTGCAACAAGTCTTTCACCAAGTCCAGCAATAGCCGTTATAACCAAACAGTCCTTGTAATGGTTTAAAGGATCCTTTGTATAGGCGACTCCAGCAATGCTGGCATCTATCATTTCCTGAACACCAACTGCCACGGGATTGCTATAAAGATCCCTGATTTGACCAAGATATTCCATGACTTCAGGCATAAACCTGGCCATGATCACCTTTTTATAGGCATCAAAAAGATCTTCTGGATGCACATTCAATATTGTATGAAACTGACCTGCAAAACTTCTTTCCGTATCTTCCCCTACCGCACTGCTCCTTACAGCAAGCAAAGGGACTCTTCCCAACTCGTCAAACAGGGCCTCTAGCTCCTTTTTTACTTCTATTGCAAGCTGGCTCGGAATAGATGCATTCTTGAAGATCTCGGTTACCCTCTCCTTTATAAGGGTTGGATCTCTGTCTTGCTTGTATATCTTTTCTATCTGAGGAACAATCTGGTTTGTCTCGAGAAAAAGCAGGTAGGCCTTTACCGTTATTGCAAACCCCTGTGGTATACGCACCTGAAAATTGTTGTAGACATCTGCAAGATTGGCATTTTTTGCACCGACTATCTCATCAAGATCGCGATTGATCTCTTTATACGAAAGGGTTAGACGATGTCCATACGGACCTTCTCCCCCAGCGATAATGTCTTCAAGAGCAAATCTTATTGCCTCGAGCCGGTCGTATAGGACCATGTACTGACCGTTGGTAAGGGCATTAAAATTATAGATGACCTCTCTTGTTATCTCGCAAACCTTTGTGACAAATTCAGCCAGAAAAGCCCTGTCAAACACATAATTTCCCCCAAGGACCCGTTCGGCATTACCAATTTCTTCAAGGACCTTGTTGTTAAGATCAAGAATCTTTCTAAAATAGTGAAATATCCGACTAAGAGGCTTTTTTATGACCTTTTTCATGTGATTGACTTGGAGCTAATCTTTTTCACGTTTTGACCTGCTGCTATACAAACGAACAAGTCCACGGGCATCTATTTGATGCAAGGAGGCTGACCGGTGCTGTTGATCAAGTCTCTCTCGCTATTACCAATATAGCAATAATCTTTTATTTCACAAACTAATTTAATCCCTCTATGCATTTTACCAACTAAAGGAATCTCCGTGACTTGCCAGATTTGTGATCGGAACCACTTGAAAACTCATATAAAATTGTTTTAAATCAGTTCTGTTGCAAAGTTGAACACCAAGACAGCCGGAACAAAGGAGAGAGGGCATGAGTATCTTTAAGAAAATCCTTTTTGCTACAGACCTTTCCAAACAAACAGAAAAACTTAGCCATCACGTAAGATACTTTGCCTCTTTTTTCAAGGCCGAGCTGCACGTAATCTCTGTAGTGGAAAGACCTCCTGATCCATCGGTGGTATATCATGACATGTTGGATGACACCGTGTTGGAAAACTATGAAAAAGAGCTGCTTCGTCAGGTTGAAACCTCCCTACGCCAAACCATAGAAAAACACTTTTCAGACCTGCATGTGAAATCCGCCCTTCTGATGGGAGAAATTCCGGAAAAGATCATCAACTATGCAAAGGACAACTCCATAGACCTTGTAATTATGGGCAGTGCCACCAAAAGTGGAATAGCTGAGAAGATTTTTGGCAGCAATGCCAGCAAGGTAATTGCTCAGGCGCCATGTCCGGTGATGACCATTAACCCCCTTAAGATAAAAGACACGGAGGACTAAACATGATAGAGTCAGAGAAAAAGAGTCTTGGTCAGGAGATTGTGGACAGCCTGCCTGGTGGGGCCTTGGTAGTAGCAGTAGCCCTGGCAGCCTATTTTATAGCGCCTGTCCTTCAAAAGTATCCGCTTTTCAAGACCTATCTTGAACTTAAAGACTTCATCCTTGCCATCCTGTTTGGAATTTTTATCAAAAATACAGTTGGTGTAAGCAAGACCTTTGCACCAGGGCTTAGATTTTCTACCATTCTCACCAAGACCGGTATAGTGGTCATGGGGGCAAAATATTCCATGATGGGACTTGTAAAAGTCGGAGGGCCGGCCCTGTTTTATATTGCAGTGTTCCTTTTTGGAACAGCCATAATCATGATGTGGGTTGGACAAAAACTCAAGGTCCCAACCCCTCTTGCCGCCTGTCTGGCCTCCGGGCTGTCAGTATGTGGGGTCTCAGCAACCATTGCCATAGCACCGGCGGTAAGGGCCAGAAACAGGGACATGGCCTATTCCATAGCAGTGGTTCTCATGTTTGGCCTTCTTGCCCTTTTGCTGTTTCCCCCTATCGGACGCCTGCTCAATCTTAGCGACACCCAGTATGGAGCCTTTTGTGGAGTGGGCATAGTCAATTCAGCCCAGGTACTTGCAGCAGGCTTTGGCTACAGTGATGGCGCAGGGCTTGTTGCGGGAATATACAACATAGGACGAGTCATTTTTCTGCCATTTGTGGTGTTGATGTTGGCTATAATGGCTGCAAGCAGGGAAGCTTCGGAAGGAGGCGAGGAAATAAGAATAAACAAGTGGCAAATGATTGTTGACAAATTTCCCATCTTTGTACTGGGATTTCTTGCCGTTGTGGCCTTTAACACCATGGGCTTTTTAAGCAAGCCTGAAATCAAGCTTGCAAAAACCTTTATGGAATGGTGCTTCCTCCTCGGTTTTGCAAGCATCGGCCTTACTACAAGGCTTGCCGACCTCAAGGCAGCCGGCCTGTCTGGCTTTCTGATGGGTTTTTTGGTGGCTGGGGCAAAGGCCGCCCTGGCATTGATTGTGGTCTTAACCTTTTTGGAATAAATAAGCTGCTGGGAGAAAAAAATGATCGATTGGTTCAGGAACCTATCCAAATCCAGGAAACAGGACATTGCTGTTATTGTAATGGGGATCTTTTTGGTGATCCTGGCAAAAATTCTAAGGTAGTGTCCAAGACGCAAGACTTGCTGCTTCTCGTGGTGTTGCCAAATCCAGGCCTGTCCCCAAAAGAGATTGCTCTTGTTAAATTTGCCCGCAAACTTTCAAGGGGACTAGGCACTGAGATTGAAATATTAATTTTCAGGCCACCATCCCTTGCCCACTACGGGGAAGTAGATACCCTGGCCTCCTTTAAAGACAAAAACGCCTTTATCTCCTATGCTAAGGGCCTGGACCGAGACGAAGAAGATAAACTTGACCAACAACTGCACCACATCTGTCCCGAGGCCGGGATCAACTTTCTTCAAAAGGATGAACTCGGGAAGTTTTTACAGGCAAGAAAAAAGGAAATACTCTTCGCACTGACTCTGCATGCAAAAAACAAGAATCTTATATTTCCCAAAAGGCCAGCTTTTTTTAAAATTTTAGAAAAAAATAGCATCAACGTACTGGAAATCAGAGACACCTTTCCTGTTGAAAAACAGACCCAGGCCCTGAATCCAGCAATATAACTCTCGATTCCTCCTATCAGCTTATTGACTCTAGGTTTCCCCTGGGCTTTATTGTCTCAAACCGTAGTCCAACTTAGACAAAAGGCGCCGATTACAACCATGAAAGCCATACACAACAATATTCTCGAGCTGATTGGCAACACACCTCTTGTTGAATTGAAACGCATTGTGCCAGGAAAGGTGAAGATACTGGTTAAACTTGAATCATTTAACCCCGGCGGCTCCATAAAGGACAGAATAGCACTTAACATGATAGAATCTGCAGAAAGGCGGGGGGAACTCACAAAAGACAAGATAGTCCTTGAGGCAAGCAGTGGAAATACAGGAATCGGCCTTGCCCTTGTGTGTGCGGTCAAGGGTTACAGGTGCCTTATAGCAATGAGCGAAGGGGCCAGTCTTGAGAGAAGAAAAATAATGCGGGCCTACGGAGCCCAGATCCTGTTGACACCTGCACGTCTTGGCACAGACGGTG
>JAMOVK010000047.1 GCA_027067775.1 Deltaproteobacteria bacterium | reverse complement strand
GCAGGATATAAAGGGGAGTTTAGCTTAAAATTGAATTATTATGGTTCTAAAAACATCAAGATGAGCATGAGTCAATAATTTTAGAAGCATCTTCCCTTTACTTAAACTACATTTACAGGACAGCCTCTCAAGAACATGTAGGCACTGGCCTGTGTCTATATCCCATACTCGGATGGTGGTATCCCAAGATCCCGATATAAGCCTTCCATCTTGGGTGAGGAGAAGCTGTTCAATCGAACCCCTATGCCCCTTAAGGACGTATAAGCACTCTCCTGTATCTATATCCCATACTCGGATGGTTTCATCACTAGCCCCCGAAATGAGCCTTCCATCTTGGGTGAGGAGAAGCTGTTCAATCGAATCCCTATGCCCCTCAAGGATCATTATGCATGGGTCTTCGCATTGGGGCTTGTTTAACCACTCAAACCAGGGGTTAGTGACCTTTCCTTCATCCAGGAGCCTTCGGGCGGCCTTTTGGACTGGCGATGAATCAGGCTGGTTTATGGCCTGTTGAAAGGTGGCCTGGGGAAATTCCTTACAAAAATCCTTCAGGAGATGAAGCTCCCTTCTTACAAACCGAAAAAAGGCCTGAAGATCTTTGAAACCGGGTGTATCCTTAGGCAGTTTTTTTAGAGCCTGTAGGTAGTCCTCCACCAGGGCATAGGGAAGGCCTGCCTTGATCTTCTCATGGATGAATTCAAGATCTGTCAACACCTGCACCAGCCCAACCCAATCTTCTGCCTTTTCAAGCTGGTGGGGAAGCTCTGCCAAGGCCCGGACATAGGGCTCTGGCCAGCGTTTTTCAAAGTAGCGGGCAATGAGGGCGTGATAGTGGCTTCGAAGTCTTTCATCAGAAAGATAGCGGCGGCCTACTGCCTCCTTTAGCTGCTGGTGAAAGAAGTCGAGCACCCCTTGGCGGGAGAAGAGATAGGGCCCTAGGGAGCGGCGCAGCCTTGCCAGGGTAAGATCTGGCAAAGGGCCCTCTTCTTTAGAATGGCCAGAGAGAAGGTCCTTGAGCTCTTCTTCAGTCAGCCCCTCCCGGCCACAGGCTATGAGGCAGAGAAAATCCTGCGCAAGGGCTGGGGTGAAGTCTTCCTCCACGCGAGAGATGACCTGCTCAAAAAGAGAGGGGACATCTTGTGGCAGGGCCTCTATGCGGGAAGAAAGCTCCTCAAAGCGGCCAAAGACCCGTAGCTCCTCCAAGGCCACCTGGAGATAAAGGGGATGGCCATGGGAGACCTTTTGAAAAAAGAGGTTCTTTACTGATTCATTTGGAAACTTTCGCCGAATCTCTCGAAGATAGGCCTCTACAAACTCCTCCACCTCCTTAGGGGTAAGGCCAGAAAGGGTGAATATCTGAGTGTCTTTTCTGGCACTTAGGGCCTTGAGGCTTGGTCCTTTAAGGGTGCTTATTACAACCTTGACCCCTTGGGGCAGGCTTGAAGGAAGCCAACTCATATTTTCAGACCGGTCTGATTTTTGAAACTGGTTTACAGCATCAATCACAAGGAGGATATTCTTCTTTCTTGCTGCAGCCTCAAGGGCCTTGGGGAAATAGGTCAGAAGGGAGTTTAGATCATCTGGAACAGGGACTTCTACAGTCTCTTTTATGCCTTCTTCGCTTTCTCTTTTTTCCACTACCGGGGCCACTTGAAAGAGGATCTGGCAGAAGCGGTGCAAGGTCTCGCGCAGGCTGGAAGAGGAAGAAGAGGCCCCTACAAAATGAGGTATGACCAGCCAGTCAGGAAGATCCACAAGGGCCTCCTTGGTAAACCGAGCCAAAAAGGCAGACTTTCCGCAGCCAGACTCACCTGTAACAACCATGACCCGTGGCTCTGGGGCATGGACAAAACGGTTGATCTCCTCCAGGGCAGCAGCTCGCCCAACAAAGCGCCTGGTGCGCTCCTCCATAAAGATGTGGTGAAGCTCTTCTTCCTGGGCCAATGGGTCTTCTGGTGGGGCTGAGTGAAGCTCTTTGAAGATTTCATCAAGCCTTTCAACAAGGGCGTTTCTGACCATCTGGCCAAACTCTTCAATGGAGGAGTAGGTCTTAACTGGAAGGCCGCTTGCCCTTATCTCTGCCTTTAGCTCCTCAAGGGCCTTTTGGGCCTCGGGGTCTTTTTCAAAGAAATCATCATAACTTCCCTGGGAAAGCTCCTTTGTAAGTTTTTCATCACGGAAAAAGAATAGGGATCTTGCCCGCTGGTAAAGGGCGCTTTTTTTAAAGATCTCTTTGAGGGTTTCTTTGTCGCGCTGTGAGACGTCATGCCTTAGGATGTATTTGCCCCTTATGGGGTCGTATTTGTAGGCCCTTTTTAGACATTGCGCCTCGTCTTGGCTTGGCTGAATGCCAGGGAGGCGGCCCTGGAGCAGGGCGTCAAGGTCAAGGATTTGTTCTGGGAGATGATTGTGAAGAACCCCGTGATATATCTCCTGGGCAGTTATTGAGCGGCCAGCATTTGGAACCCCGGCCCTTTTCAGGATGGTTATGAGGCTTTTACGCCTCTTTTCATATTGGTGTTGCCAGGACCTTTGAAGCTCTTCTTCAGGAATCAGGAGGTATTCATTTTCATAGTCTGGTAAGATTTTGTATGCTTCAAGAAAGAGTTTTTCAGCCTCTTCTCCCTGCTCCTTTATAGGGTCAAAAAAGATGGCATCCACCACAACCGGCAAGGGCACCCAGCCGTAGCGATGGCCAAGAAGCCCCAGGAAAAAGGGACGGCAGGTGTCTATTTCATCAAGGCAGATGTCCAGGACCTTGCCGCTATGGGCCTCCTCCTCTGTAACGCCCCAGCGAAGGTCAATATCCACAAGCTCCACATGGTGCCTGCGGCAGATCTCCTTTAGCTCTGGAAAGATGAAACGGACAAGGTGGTCTCTTTCTGTGTGCATATCCTTGAAGGTGGAGGATATGAATATGCGTATGGTCTTTGGGGTAAATACCATAGAAAAGACTCCCTAAAGAAAACTCCCTGCTGAAACCTTGTTAATCCATTTAAATCACTCCTCAAACACTATCTTAAACCCTGCCCTGGCAACTATGGCAGGGTATTTGAGGACTGCATTCAAATCCTTTTTCTGATCTTTCTCACTTAGTTCATCAAAGGGAACAAGGCAGGGGTGTATCTTCTTTTCATCATCACGTTCAGGGCCATAGCGCCAGCCATTTTCGAGCTTTGCTGCCATCCAGCCATTGTGCTCTTCTTCTGCAAGAAAGCGGGCGTTTTCCATTATCACCTCCTTGACCTCCTCTTCAGTAAGGGCCTTTCCTGGGTCAGAGGCACGAGCCACCCTAAGACCAACAAGGCCAAGAATCTGGGGAATGCGCCTTGCGGCGGCCATGTTATCGGCCTTTATGTCTGGGGGAAGCTCATCCCAGTCCATGTCATATTTGATATCCTTCCAGTTTTCCTTATGGGCAAGCTCCCGGTAAAACTCGTGTATGGCAGGGGCTAGCTCCTTGCACTTTTCCTGAAATTCCTGGTCCTCTGTTACAAGTTTCATAAATTCCTCTGGGTCAACGTGAAGTTCTAACTGTTCAAGGGGCGGAAGGTTTGAACGCATGAGTTTTTTTCCGCCCCTGGTTGTAAGCTGAACAATGGTCTCCAAAGAACGGGCGCCGTGGCGGTAGTGGCTTATCTTTAAAAGGGCATTTAAAAGGCCGCAGTCTGCCTCAAGGGGCTCTGAGTCTGAAAGGCCAAGGATTGCCCTTAAGATCAGGGCCCGGCGCACTGGAAAGAAGAGATCCTCTGCGTCCGGGATCAGATCCTGGCTGGATTTTGCCCTTACAAGGCGCCTATTTGGGCCAAGGACATTCAGATACCCCCTTAGGCGGCTTACAAAGTCTGGGCCCTTTTTCTTTTTGAAGTCCTTGAACTCATTTGAATCCTCAGGGGGAGAAAAGGAGTCAAAGGTGTAGGCAGTGCCGCCAGCAAAGACAAATATGGCCTTTCCAAGGGGGTGGCTCACCTGGCCCTCGAGAAAGGTTCCATCCTGCATTGGAGCAAGGAAGAACTGGAGCCAGAAGAGGCCCCTTGAGTCGAATTCATCCCAGAAGACCAGGGGCACATGACCCCTTAATGCCACATCACGCACCTGATGGAAGCAGGCAGTAAGCTCATGGGCGTCTTCAAACTGGGAGAGGTTGAATTCAAGCACCTTGGCCTTTTTGCCAAGTATGCCCTTTGCAATCTGCTTTATGCCAAAGGACTTTCCTGCGCCAGGGGGGCCAAAGACCGCAAGGTTCAGGGGCCGGGTTGCAGGGCCAAATTTCACATAGTCGGTTATGAGGCGTTTTATGCCGTTTAGGCTTTCGATCTCCTGCCTGTCCACTGAGATGAGCACTCCAAACCTGCCGTAGGGGAAGGATGTAAGCCCTGCAATGCCCCGTAGGGCAACCTCCCTGGCCTTTCCATAAAGGGGAGAAGACCTCTTGGATGCTTTATGGGCAATAAGAGACCACCTGCGGCCCCTTTTGTAGAGATCCGAAGGGACATCTTCACAACCAAAGGAGTCAAGATGCTTGTGAATGCACTCTCTCAGCTCCTTGAAGTCTGGCCCCTGGCCTGGCTTCCTGCCAATTTCCAAAAGGGCCCTTGCTCCGCAAAGCCCTTGCTTGATAAATTCGGATAGGTCTGGCTGGCCTTGCTGGCCACCATCTCCCTTTAATGCGGCAAGCCCCTTGGCCACAAAGGCCACAAGGGGAAGATCAAGCTCTGGCACCGTGCCTTTGATGGCATTATGTAAGGCCCACTGGCCCTCCAGGTGGCCAGGGTCAAAGATGAACTTGACGCCTGGCCTTTCACTCCCAGGATTGCTTATCCAGATAACGCCTTCAAGACCGATTTGGATTATTACGTTTTTTGCAATATGAAGCCCTGCAAACATTGGGTTTGTAAAAAACTCCCTCAAAAGATCCTGAAGGGCACTTTCCCAGGAGCGGTCCTGAAAGACAAGGGCCTCCTCCCTTCTAAGATCATCTGCAGAAAGCACAATATTCAGCTCTCTTGCCCAGCATTCCTTCACATAAGGCCATATATCTCCGCTTTCAAAGGCGCCTGTGGTCTTAAAGATAACCGAAGGGGGGATGACGTCTTTAAAGAGCTTTTCCCAGCTCGATTTCATAATGCGAAAATCAAGGCCCATGTCATAGAGGATGACGAGGCCAGAGCCTTTTATGGCTTCTATTGCATCTGCTTCGAGGTATGAACCTTCAGGCAGGTTCTGACGGGTGGTTCCAAGGAGTTTTGCCCGGAAGGTGTCGCCATGCTGCCTGCTCCAGAGCCACATTAACTTTCTAGTGGACAAAGCTGTAAGGCATGTCTCCTCTAAAATTGGACATATCTTTTGAGGAGCGTCTTTTTCTTCTTCTTTTTCATTATCTTTTTTATTATCCTTTTCTTGATCTTTGACTTTAGACTTGCTTTCATCCTCTTTTTTTTCAGGTTTCTCTTCCCGCGTCTCTAGCTCTTTAATCATGGAGCATAGGGCAGGAGCGCCGCCATCTTCTTCCTTGTTTACCACTGTATGCCCATCTTCTTTGGCAAGAAAAATGTGCTGATGTGTTATGCGGTCTCCAAGAACGGCCAGTTTTATTGTGGTGGACTGGTTTTTATCTTGACTCATGTTTCCCCCCTCGTTGACTATTAAGACTACATCGATTTTAACATATTCATTTCAATAATAAACGAAGTCCAAGGTCAGCGGATTATTCACCTGTTTTTTCCTTTAAGGCGTATCCCAGTAGGGATTGTAGCCAAGCTCTGCAAACACAAACCAGGCGGTTGCTCCAACGTGGAGACGGGCATGGTATTTCCAATCAAAACCCGTAGTAACATTATCGTGACTGGCAGCCACCAGACCATATCCATTGCTGTTGGGGGCCTCTTTCTGGGCGCGCTCCAGCTCTTTCTGAAATGTTTGGGCTTCAGGGTCGCCAACAAGTTTTAGTGCCGAAACCATCTGTGCAGTGCCTTCAAACCAGACGCCATCCAAATCATTATTGAAATCAAATCCTCGAAAACCATTGTCTGTGAGCTGGCAGTGATCTTTTGCCCATGAAAGGGCCTGCTGGTATTCTTGTCCAAGGGCCAGGACTGCCCATGCCTGTATATCCACTGGGATAGTCTTTTTGTTGATGGTAACCCCGTCGTCCCCGGTTCCTGTCCAAAAGTGGCCCTGGGCCTCATCCCACATTGCCTCAACAAACCCTTTGGCATGAAGGGCCCTTTCCTTCCAAACAGGGTTACCAGTTAGGTTGTAGAGGCGCATAAAGGCCACATAAACGTCTATATTATGTTCGGTGGACTTCCACAGGAGCTTGGTTTGCCCTTGCGGATTGTTAGATGTAGCCTCCCACCCTTCATAACCGCCAGTGTAGCCGCCTGCCCCTCGCTCATCCCTGCAGTTGGCCTCGATCCACTCGCCCATCCTCATGGCAGCGGTTAGATATTTTTGCTCGCCAGTCTTCTGATAAAGACTAATGAGCGCAATCATAGGCCATGCCACATTGCCAGTATGGGTGCTGACTGCGAACTTGTCTTCGTACCACTTTTTGTCATCTTCACTCCACCATCCCGGCATCCTTACAGTGCCCTTTTTCCCATGAGGTTCCCAGCCAGGTGGTAGAATTAGGTCTCCACCCTGGTATGCGTTTCTCAACCGGCCATCATTAAAGGCCCTGTCATGATCCAAGGCATACACAAAACCGTCTCCAATAAGTTTGGCGCGGCGAAGGTCGTCCTGATTGCCTGAAGCCAAAAATGCAAGAAGCGCCAAGGCATTGTCGTAAACGAATGCGGTGTTAATGAGTACTGGCTCATCTTGTGGAAGGAGTCTAAAACTTACCAGAAAGCGCGGCTCATCCAGCCGTGGCAACTGGTATTTGATGTCGTCCAAGTAAAAGACCACAGGAGTATTTTGATTTTTATCTGCACTTGTTACCCAACCGAATCCACCAAGGACATAACTTAGATCAAGGCCAGTAAGATCAATGGAATATTTTTGCCATTCCTTGGAGAGGGTTATGAAACACGGGCTCTTATTCAGGCCGCAAAGGGTTACCTTATCAGAGGAATCGGGGTATGGCTTTCCGGTTATTCTGCCCACTCCAAAGGCAAAAAATTCTACCCTTTCGCCGCCATGTTCACCCCGGGCCCAGAATGTAAGTTTCCTAGCGCCCGTTAGATTATAACCTGCATCTGGATAAGTGCCCCAGTTGGCCTCTGGGGCCACATCATCACCCTGTAATATGCCGTTTAGAAAATACCATCCTCCCCAGCTAATTCCGGAAAATTCATTCTTGATACATGTTGCACCTTCTTGCGGATTTTCCCTTGAGGATGGATCAATGGCAGCAGATGTTCCCATTCTGCCAAGCATTACAAAGTGATTACCCGCTGCGCTAAGGTCTGTATAGACGTCAAAGGTATAGTGAAAGGCATCCATCACATCTCTAAGGTGTTGAAGGGCAAGTTTTGAAGGCGAATCGGTAACCTCGAACAAAACACTCGTGTAAGACAAGGTATCAAAATCGAGCAGGCCATTCATGGTCTTATCAACACCCCAGTAAACTTGATAACTTCCAGGGGGAAGAAGTGCTTCTTGCAGGACTGAAGCCTTTTCTACCTTCACCAAAGGCCCCTGGTATCCAACTGAAGGAGACTCAGGCTGTATCCAGCCTTGGGTGGTGGTAAACCAGAACCAGCCACAGCAGCTTGTGTCTGCAGCTACCCACCAGTCTGCCAATACATTGGATGACTCCTCTGGATAAATAGACACATCAATACTTATGGGCTCTGACGGCTTGAAGACCGCATATCGCTGCTTGTGGTTAGCCTCAAGGACAAGGCTCAAGGCCCATAATTGGGATGAAAAGAATAAAAACCATGCCAGAAAACTTACAAACGCAAATAAAAAAGACCTCTTAGCCATGACTTACCTCCTTCTCTCTCCTTTTAATAACTTGCCTAAGATTTTTCCTAATTATTGATTGCCAACATATTTACTTAAAATTCAAACTGCAATTTTATTATAAGCATCAAGCATGCCACTAAAACTCGATCAAATTTTGGTTACAATTTAAGATAGTTAGCATTTAATCCTTTTTCATCTCGAAAAAATCGTTGGTGTCTTATAGAAGTCAACAGAAAAAACAATAAATAAAAACGATTAAAACGCCTTCTTATTGGTTTTCGCATTGGAAATCCCAAAAGTTCCTTCATAAGCTCATCTTACCAAAGAATAAAACGCAAATATTGCACATATTGCAAATATAAATAGAATAACTTCAGGATTATTCTCCAATTAGATTGCTCACTTTATTAATTGGGCATCTTTGGGACCTAATTTAATCATAAGAGAGGGAGAGAGAGGAATGTCTGACAGGCCTGAGATCTTTGTAAGCTATTCAAGCAGGGACGCGGAAAAAGTCTCTGAGATCGTTGATATCTTGAAGGAAAAGGACTATTCCATCTGGCAGGATCGGGAAAGAATCCATGGAGGCCAGAACTACGGGC
The DNA here is from genome assembly GCA_027067775.1 of Deltaproteobacteria bacterium. GTDB lineage: Bacteria > Desulfobacterota > Dissulfuribacteria > Dissulfuribacterales > QOAL01 > JAADCZ01. Next base: position 3,100 of record JAMOVK010000047.1, on the reverse strand, counting down.
CAGAGATAGTAAGGGCCATAAAAGATGCAAAGGTTCTTATGGTCATGTGCTCAAACTCCTCTGTTCGCTCAAAGAACGTAAAGCAGGAGATCCAGCTTGCCTGGAAATATGACTTGTCCTATCTGCCCCTGATCCTTGAGCCCATAGCCTACACAGAGCAGATTGAATACTGGCTTGAAGGGTGGCAGTGGATAGAGATCCTGGATCAACCTCCTTCTATTTGGCTTCCAGGGGTAGAAATATCCTTGAAGGCCCTGTTAGAAGGCAGGCCTTTTTTTACTGGCCCAAAAGACCCCTTAAAGGCCCTTTCCCATCTAAGGCAGGTAGCAAGTTATACAGACCAGATCTGGCCAATACCAGCAGAGGCAAGCAGCCGCGGCCTTGCAACCCGGGCGCTCCGGGACCTTGGAGCCCCCCAGGAAGGGGCCATGCACAGCTTCAGCCTTGGAAGCAGGGTCCGCATAGCAATAGAGACTGAAGATCCCTGCCATCTTCTCCTTTTGGACCAAGGCACCTCTGGCAACATCTATTGCCTCTGCCCATCCCATTTTGCCCCATCCACCAGGCTTGAAAGGGGTCGAAACATCCTGCCCCAGAAAGGCTCATTCTATGACTCCTTTGTTGTCACTGGAAATAGAGGAAGGGAGCACCTCCTTGCCATCCTCACCAAGGAGCCCCTTGAGCTTGACTGGATGCCCAAATCTCCTGGACTTCCAGCGCGGATACTAACGCCAGAAGATATAATGCTTCTTGAAAAGACCCTAAAAGGGCTTGATCCAGGAAGCTGGCTTGCCCTTTCAACGTGGTTTGACATAGTTTGAAAAAGGGGGATGCTATGGATAAGAGGGAATTAAGGCTTACAAAATTAAATCAGCAAGTTTTGGCCTCGTATAATGAGGGGCGCTTTAAAGAGGCCCTTGAGCTAGCCCTTGAATATAAAAAATTATGTGAAGAAATTTTTGGTAAGGAGCATCCAGAGTATGCTACAAGCCTCAACTACCTGGCTGTAGTTTATAACTCCTTAGGCCGCTATGAAGAGGCTATTCCTCTACATAAAGAGGCGTTGGAGATTATTAAGAAAGCCCTAGGCCCAGACCATCCAGATTATGCTTTAAGCCTCAACAACCTGGCTAGTGTTTATTCATCCTTAGGCCGCTATGATGAGGCTATTCCTCTATGTAAAGAGGCGCTGGAGATAACGAAGAAAGCCCTAGGGCCAGACCATCCGGATTATGCTCAAAGCCTTAACAACCTGGCTTTCGTTTACGCCTCCTTAGGCCGCTATGAAGAGGCTATTCCTCTATTTAAAGAGGCGTTGGAGATTTGGAAGAAAGCCCTAGGGCCAGAGCATCCAGATTATGCTCAAAGCCTCAACAACCTGGCTAGTGTTTATTCATCCTTAGGCCGCTATGAAGAGGCACTTCCTCTATACAAAGAGGCGTTGGAGATTTGGAAGAAAGCCCTAGGGCCAGAGCATCCCTATTATGCTCAAAGCCTCAACAACCTGGCTTTAGTTTATTTTTCCTTAGGCCGCTATGAAGAGGCTATTCCTCTCTTTAAAGAGGCGTTGGAGATAAGGAAGAAAGCCCTAGGCCCAGAGCATCCAGATTATGCTCAAAGCCTCAACAACCTGGCTGAAGTTTATAGATCCTTAGGCCGCTATGATGAGGCTATTCCTCTATGTAAAGAGGCGCTGGAGATAACGAAGAAAGCCCTAGGACCAGACCATCCAGATTATGCTGGAAGCCTCAACAACCTGGCTGGAGTTTATGACTCATTAGGCCGCTATGAAGAGGCACTTCCTCTATTTAAAGAGGCGTCTAAGATTTGGAAGAAAGCCCTAGGACCAGAGCATCCTAATTATGCTCAAAGCCTCAACAACCTGGCTGCAGTTTATGAATCCTTAGGCCGCTATGAAGAGGCACTTCCTCTATACAAAGAGGCGTTGGAGATTGTAAAGAAAGCCCTAGGGCCAGAGCATCCAGATTATGCTCAAAGCCTCAACAACCTGGCTTTTGTTTATTCTTCCTTAGGCCGCTATGAAGAGGCTATTCCTCTATTTAAAGAGGCGTTGGAGATAAGGAAGAAAGCCCTAGGACCAGACCATCCAGATTATGCTGGAAGCCTCAACAACCTGGCTATAGTTTATGCAGCCACAGATAAAAAAGATGAGGCCTTTAGATTGATGGATGAGGCTATGAGGATTGATGAAAGGCTTATAGGAAAGGTCTTTTCCTTTTCCTCAGAAAAGCAAAGGGCTCTCTTTTTGGATAAGATACGGCCTAATCTTGAAATATTTCTTTCCCTTGTTCTTCAATATTTTCCAGATAGTGGAAGGGAGGTGGATTCTGCCTTTAGGGCAGTTTTAAGGAGAAAGGCGCTTCTTACAGAGGCCCTTTGTGTGCAGAGGGATGCGGTTCTTGGAGGCAAGTATCCTGAGCTAAAAGATAAATTTAACAGGCTTAGGGGGTTAAAGGTGGCCTATGGCCAAAAACTCATCTCAGGGCCTGGTGAAGAGGGAGTGGAGGAATATAGACGCATTTTATCCAAGATGACAGGGGAGATAGAAAGCCTTGAAGAGGAGCTTTCAAGACAGATACCAGAGATGAACCTTTCAAGATCCCTTGAAAAGATAGATGAAAAGGCCATATCCTCCTTCTTGAAAGAGGGAGAGTGCCTCCTTGACTTTGCCCGCTTTCGCCTCTTTGACTTTAAGGCAATAAAGGCAAGGGGAGAAAAAAGGTGGAAGGAGGAAAGATATGTGGCCTTTGTTCTTTCATCTGGAAAGGATGGGCGTGTAAGGATGATAGACCTTGGGGATGCCCGGTTTATAGACAGGGCCATAGCAAGGCTTAGGGATGGCATTACAAAGGGTCCTCAGGAAAGAAGCGAGATGCTGGAAGAGAAGAAAGAGCCTCAGGAAAGAGGTGGATTTTTAACCCGTATATTTTCCTTTTTTAAGCCAGATAAAGGGGAGGAGAAAAAAGAGGAGGCAGCGGCTATAAGGGACATTGGGAGAAGGCCCATTGATGAGCTGGGGGAAGAGTATAGGAAAGAGGGGCTTTTTTTAAAAGAGGTCTTGATAGACAAGGTCCTTAAA
>JAMOVK010000046.1 GCA_027067775.1 Deltaproteobacteria bacterium | reverse complement strand
GGAGCTTTTAGAAAAGGAGGCAATAGACTTTGTGGATGTCTCTACCCCTCCTGCAATGCATGCAAAATTTATCAAAGAGGCGCTATCAAGGAACAAACACGTGCTTTGTGAAAAACCGCTGGTCCTAAGCAGTTCAGAGCTTGTTGAGATCCAGGGGCTTGTTAAGGATAGTGGTTGCTGTGTGGTAACTGTTCACAACTGGCGTTACTCGCCTATAATGCAAGAGATTTCCAAAATTGTTGAAAGCGGTATCCTTGGTAAGATCCGTAAGGTAAAATACGATGTCTTACGGGTGCAGCCATCTGTTGCAGTCGGTGACAGCGACAATGGCAATAACTGGCGTCTGGACCCGTCAGTGGCAGGAGGAGGGATTCTTGTAGATCATGGCTGGCACGCCTTTTATTTGGTTAACGATTGGATTGGTCACAAGCCCTATGCAGTAGAATGCAGGTTGGAAAACAGGAAGTTTACCAACATGCCGGTAGAAGATACGGCAGAGGTGACGTTTTTCTATCCCTCTGGTGTACAGGCGGACCTCTTTTTTACTTGGGCCGGCAGGGAGAGAAACAATACAATCGTTGTAAAAGGGGAGCAAGGCGAGCTTTCCTGCCTTGATGATCGCATCATAGTTGAGGCCGGGCCGGATTCTTATAATGTAAGATTTGATCAGGGACTCTCAAAAGGGTCCCATCACCCGGAATGGTATTCAGGCGTTCTCAGGGAATTTATCAATGAGATAAATGATCCGGCACACTTTGGCAAAAATTTCAAAGAGGCTGCCTCGTGTCTGACCATGCTTGAAGGGTGCAAAAGGGCCCATGAAACACAAAAGCGTGCCGTCCTTGATTCTGATGGTAATGGATCCCCTGTGTAGCTGCTGGTAATTGCCTATGTCTATTCTGTTTTGTGTTCCCGCCAAAGGCCAGGAAGGACTCTTAAATATCAAGATCGCCGGTCTTTATTTGTGGCAAAGACTCTATCAGCATGCCAAACGTTCTGGCATGACCCCCTGTTTTATTGTGGAGAAGGATAATCCCGTTGCTAAACAACTACCTAAAGAGGCAGTGGTTACGCAAAGGACAGAGATGGGATGTGGATTTGACAAGGCTGTATTTTGCAGGCCTGGAATCCTGCCTGATATCTCGTGTCTTAATACCCTTAGAGAGGAAGATCTGCCCCAAGGTGTTTTTGGGGAGCTCGATGGCCTTTTGGTTTTTGTTCCTTCTCCAGACTGTTTTGAGTTTGACAGGGCCTTTGGAACCCACGGATTTGAAGCCCTGAGAGATTTTCTATCCTCCTGTCTCTCTCCAAGGAAGGTTGTCTGCAAGGGGGCCGTTCTCCCTGTAGGCAATGAAAAAGAGATAAAGAGGGCAGAAAAATACCTCTTCAGGGGCCTTATCAAAGATACAGAAGGTTTCATGTCAAGATACGTTGAGCGGCCCATCTCCATTTTTATTTCCAAAAGGCTTGTAGATACTTCCATTACACCAAATCAGATTACTGTAATCTCAACCGTGATCGGCCTGACTGGTGCCTTTTTTATCTCCCTTGGTCAAGGTTTTTGGCAAATTTTAGGTGCCTTTTTGTTTCTTGCCCATTCCATAATAGATGGATGTGATGGTGAAATAGCAAGGATCAAGTTTATGGAAAGCAGGTTGGGAGGAGTGCTTGATTTTTGGGGCGACAACCTGGTCCATGCTGCGGTTTTTGGTGCGATTGGCATAGAGTGGTCAAGACGGACAGGCTCAGTTTTTCCTTTGTATCTGGCCATGGCAGCAGTTGTAGGGACTTTCTTGTCTGCCTCGATTGTCTATTTTTCAACAATGAAGAAGAAAAAGGGGGATACAGGGCCTCTGTACACCTCAGTATCGTCAAGCCAAAAGAAGAACAAGATAATAAAGATTGCAGACTTCCTGTCCAGAAGAGATTTTATATACCTTGTTGTCATATTGGCCTTCTTTAACCATCTTGACTGGTTTCTTGTAGCAGCAGCCATTGGAAGCCTTGTTTTTGCAGGGATGCTGATATGGATCAGGCTTAGGACGTAATTTCCTGGTCTAGCTCTTCTAGATCTTTTTCAATTACACTGCCGCTTTCTTGTTCCTTTATTAGAACCTTTACCCGTTTTTCAGCATGTTCAAGAATTTCTGCACACGTGTTGGACAGCTTCATCCCTTCCTCAAAGAGTTTGACAGCTTCTTCAAGAGGAAGATCCTGTTTTTCCAGCCTTTCTACTATGTCCTGAAGCCGTTTTAGGCCGGTCTCAAAGTCTATTTCAGAATCCACACGTTTGGCTTTATCTTGTTCATTCATGGCAAGATATAATCTCGTTTTCTGTTATTATGTAATCCATAAACTGGTCATGAGGTGCAACCGGTATATCATTATCCAAGACCTGAAAGGAAAAAGCAAGCCCAATTCGTATCGCCTGGGGGGCATCGTGTGATAGAAAACGATCGTAAAATCCTCCTCCATATCCAAACCTTGCCCCTCTTCTGTCAAATACACTTCCCGGTACCATGACTAGGTCAATCTGCTCTGAATGAATTTTCTGACACAACGAGGGGTCCGGTTCTTGGATGGAAAAGGCGCCAGGTTTTAACTGACCTAAAGAGGTTATTAAAAAACATTCCAATTTTTTGTAGGGAATATTGGTTTTGGGCAAGGCCACATGTTTGCGGGCCCTGATACGTCTTTCTATTTCGGCCCTTGTGTCAACCTCACTCCTGAAAGAGTAAAAGAATAGCGGCAGACGGCAAGATTTGTATTCTTCAAGCCTTCTGAGATTTTGGATAATTTTTTGACTATACTTTGCTGCTTGCCAGGCAGGTAGCTTATCCCTGAGACTTAATATCTTTTTCCTCAGGTCCAATTTGATTAGGTTTTTTAGATTCGTTGAAGAAGAAATCGATTACATGCTTTGGCCAGGCACAAAAAATATCCTCATGCAGGATGATCTCTTAATCACCCTTTTACTCCAGACTGGTCTGCATTTGTTATCTCGAAACTGGATATTACGCCCAGAAGGCAAGGGTTTGACCGACCTTGCTACCAAATACAGGGAACCGTTTGTGCCATAAAATTTGGACCCTACCACACGTATTGTCATGCCTGGAGAAAGTTTCATGTGGATGCGCTCCACAAACCATCTGGGGCCTGTAATAACATGAAAGGATCTTGAGTTAGATTCCATTACAAAACATTCAAGCCCCCTGAATTCGCAGCCAGAGGTCTTTATAACTGTTCCTGAAACAATAATCTCGGTGTTTTCATCATAGCCCACATAATCTGCATCTGCATAAGCATCACTAATCAGAGTCGGAATTGCAAGAAATAGAACCAAAGTAACAAAAACGGCTTTATGCATAGGCAGTCATCCTCTCCCGCAGCGAGATAATATTTTAGATCTCTTAATGCATCTCCCGTGCCGTATTTAAAAGTGTAGGGGGTTCCATGAGAATGGATTTACAATTTTTGGGTAATAAGTCAGATCAAAACAAATTTTATATTGGATTTCAACTAGTTATTGGCAGGACCTCCCTGTGCTTTGACAGCTTTCGGTGTTGAACACAACCATACAACAGGACTGTATAAATGAACTGCACTTTTTGCATTTTACGCATTTTTTGCACATATTTCTTGTGCAAACTTTGCAGTTTGGTTGTCTAGTAATGAATATTTATCCGGTGGGTCACATGACATAACAGAACGGTTTTTGTTAAAAAAAACAAATTTTTGCTACCAAATGCCAATAAAAGGACAAAAAAAGAAGGCCTTCTTCTAGGAGGTATCAGAAGGCCTTCGGGGAGAGGAGGGTTGGGAGGGATAGGGAGTTTTTGCTATGTTCAGTTTATTTAAAGCAAGTTGTGTGCCAAGTTGCCTTGGCTCTCTTGCCTTATCTGAAATTATATAAGCATATATCATGCCAATAAAATCATTTTCTCTTTTTATAACCATATTTTTTAATCTTGTATTGCAGGGTTCTGAGTGAGATTCCAAGGATTTCAGCAGCCTTTTTTCTGTGGCCCTTGGTTAATTCAAGTGTTTTTTCAATAGCTTCCTTTTCTATCTCCTCAAGCCTTTTAAGATTTTGTTGGTGATGGCTCTTTTCACCAGGAGCCAAGGCTTCTTGTTGAACTGTTACGTCAAGAAAGGACAGGTCCGAACGATTAAGAACTTGTTGTTTTTCATCTGCCAGTATCACGGCCCTCTCTATGGTGTTGTAAAGTTCACGAATGTTGCCAGGCCACTCGTAGGATTTTAAAAGTTCCAGCGCCTCTTTGCTTATTTCCTGCATATGTTTGCCAACCCTCATAGATATGGTTTTCAGCAGGTAATTTCCTATTGCTTCAACAGCACCAGGCCTTTTTCTAAGAGGAGGCAGCTCTATGGGAAAGACGCTGAGCCTGTAATAAAGGTCTTCCCTAAAGGCCTTTTCCTTGATCTTGGTTTTAAGGTCTTGGTTGGTGGCTGCCACTATCCTCGCATTGGTGGTAAGGGTAATGGTCCCACCAACCCTTTCAAATGCCTTCTCCTGCAATATTCTGAGAAGTTTTGCCTGAGCTGAAAGTGGCATTTCACCGATTTCGTCAAGAAAAATGGTGCCATCCTGGGCAAGTTCGAACTTGCCCTGTTTTGTTTTTATTGCACCAGTAAACGCCCCCTTTTCATGACCAAAGAGTTCCGATTCGATAAGTGTTTCCGGAATGGCAGCACAGTTGAGCTCAACGAAGGCCCCTGTCTTGTTACTCAACTGATGTATAACCTTTGCTATCAAACTTTTTCCTGTCCCACTCTCTCCGTGCAGCAGTATGGTAGCCTCTGTTGAGGCCACTCTCTGTATCTGTTGCCATACCTCTTCCATGCCTGAGAAGATTATATTGGTAGGAGGCAGCCCGTCTGTTAGTTGGCTTTGCCAAAGGGTGTTGCTTCTTATGAGTGTCTGTCTTTCAAGGACTTTTTCCACTGCAAGGCGCAGTTCATCCGGATTCTTCAAGGGTTTGATCAGGTAGTCCAGAGCCCCGCTTTTCATGGCCTCAACGGCATTTTCAACCGATGCATAGGCCGTCAGAATAATAAAATCTGTTTCCGGCCAGTCCTTTTTCACCTTTTTTAAGAGTTCTATACCTGACATCTCCGGCATCTTGAGATCAGAGATAATCAGGTTTGGTGCAAATTTTTTCATTATGACAAGGGCCTCTGGACCACTATAGGCACCTCTTACGTCATATCCCTCTTTCTTGAGGATGCGTGTTGCCAGAAGCACCAGAGACTTCTCATCGTCCACTATGAGTATTCTGAAATCCTTTTTTTCCATTTACTTGATCCATCAAAAAAGTTTTTAAATGCAAAAAATTAAAACTGTGTTTATAAATTAGTCAGCATATCTTATGCTATCAAGCTGATGGACTGTCTATTCTTTATAAATCCTGTATCAGGCTCAGGATACGGACGCAGACTTGCAGAGCAGATAGAACACCTTAATCTGCCAGCACCTGCCTTTAAACAGGTAGTTTTCATAGACCCAGACAGATTATCTCAACAGGTGTATTCATGTGCGAGAGGCAAAGATCTAATAATCATCTGTGGCGGAGATGGAACAGTTAGCACTATTGTTTCTCATCTTGTGGATCTGGATCAGGTTCCTCCATTTGCAATTATACCCCTTGGAACTGGCAACGACATAGCAAGAAGTACAGGTTGGTTAAGAAGTTGGACAGAATTTGGACTGGACGGGCTTTTTTATGCCATAAAGGAAGGCAGATGTAACAGTTTTGATGTGTGGCAGATAAGGACAAAAAATCAGAATACTTTGGAATGTTATACTTTTTGTGCTTATGCAGGGATAGGCTATGACGGGAGGATGTGTCAGGAGTTTTCAAGACTTAACCAGTTTTTTACAAGATGGTGCATACCTACTGGTATAAAAAGGCTCTTGTATCTTCCTGCAGGGCTTCGCGTTCTTTACAAAAACCTTTTACATCCTGAAAAGATTAGATGTAACATCAGCTATGATGACGGTGGAACAAGGAAGAGCCTGCAGGACAGATTTGGTCAGATCCTTTTGTGCAACAGTGGTTTTTATGCAGGGGGGAGGCTGATTTTTAAAAATTACAGCCTTGAAGACGGACTTATTGAATTTTTTGGGCTTAAAGGATACCTGAGTTACATGCAGTTGCTTTTTGAGGCAAGGTTACCTGTCCGTCATTCCTCCATACCACCCATCCAGTCATCTTTTTTCAAAATGGAGCTTTTCGGCTCAGCCTACTTTCAGATTGATGGCGAGCCTGTAGGAATCCTTGGAAAAAATTGCTACCTAGAGCTTGGACTTTTGCGTTCCATTCCGCTTTTGGCCCCATTTTTGGATAAACTGGCCAAGAGAAGGCTGAAGGATGCTGAAGCAGCTCATAGCCTCGAGGAACTTTCATCCCCTGCAAGGCCAGTGGTTACGTAAATGCTCCATGGTGACGATAGGTATTCAAAAGGGCATGAAAAAGTGTGAAATGTCAAATCAGGAGCTGTGTTATGGAAAGAAGACGGTCCCCCCGCTATCCTGTAAACCTTAGGGTATATTTCCCAGAGCATGATCTTTGGGGTTTTACAAAAAACATTTCTCTTGACGGCTGTTTTGTAAAGGTCAACAAAAAGATCAACGAGGGTTTCCTGGCTGATCTATTACTGGAGCTACCTATAATTGGAGTAATTTCTTTAAAGGGATATGTTCAGCATACGGGTGCAGAGGGTGATGGTCTTGGGATGCAATTTGTTCAGGTACGCTTTGCACAGGAACAGTCTGCCTACTACTCTCTCTATGCTGATTATATCAGGCTTTTACCCGAACATGAGCGTATCAGAGGCAGGTATCTTGAAAATGTCCAGAAGGGACTAATAAAACTACAGACCTTTCCCAAGGGGAGCTAGCCCTTAAAAATGGATACAGGGTTTCTACAGATGTCTCAAGGCCTTATCGGGCTGTTTTTGTTCCTTTTAGGGCTTTGTATAGGAAGTTTTTTAAATGTCTGTATCTGCAGGATCCCAGAGAACAAGTCTGTCGTGTTTCCTCCATCCAGTTGTCCAAAATGTGGACATGCTCTCAGGTGGTGGGAGAATATACCGGTAATCAGCTATATCTTTTTAAGGGGAAGGTGTTCAAGTTGTAACTGTTCCATTTCTTTACAATATCCAGTGGTTGAACTGTTGACAGGCGTAATTACTCTTGGGCTTTGGCTCAAATTTGGCCTGTCGTGGCATCTTTTGGTTTATCTTGTTTTTTCCTACAGTCTAATCGTAATTACCTTTATCGACCTAGCGCACAAAATAATTCCAGATGTTATTTCGTTGCCAGGCATTGTGGTGGGCTTTGTCTCTTCCTTTTTGCTTCCTGATATAACATGGCTGGATTCCCTTTTGGGAATCCTGGTCGGAGGCGGGACGCTTTATCTTGTCACCTGGGGATATTACCTTATTACCAGGCGTATTGGCATGGGTGGAGGTGATATAAAGCTTCTTGCAATGATAGGGGCATTCATGGGATGGCAGTCTATTCCCTTTGTCATATTCTTAAGCGCCTTTACAGGTTCGGTTATAGGTATCTTGTTTATCCTTATCAAAAAGGCAGGCAGAGATTATCAGATCCCCTTTGGTCCTTTTCTGGCAGCAGCAGCCGAGATACATCTGTTTTGGGGAAAAGAGATCACGGCCTTGTATCAGAGCCTCTTTTCTTTTCATTCATAAATTCCGATAAGCATAAAAAAACGACCCCTGCCCAGATGGCAGGGAGTTTCAGGTATAAGTCCTTACAATGAGCAAAAAACGAGTTTTAATAATTGATGATGAATATGAGATAAGATCGCTCCTGGGTAACTATATCCAGAGAATGAACGGGTATGAACCCAGTCTTGCAAAAGATCTGGAAGAGGGCATAGCCCTTGCCAAAAATAACAACTTTACCCATATACTCTGTGATTACTATCTGACCCCAAAGGGAAACGGCAATGAAATAGATGGACAGACTGCCATAGACTTTCTGCAACAGGCAAAGGCTACTGGGATAAGCTCCAATATAATCATCATGTCTGGAAAGGCCGAGGTCGATATGGCCGTTGAGGTCACCAAGATGGGGGCTGTTGATTACCTGGCAAAACCCATCACCTATGCCCAGTTAGAGTTTGCCTTAAGAAGGGCAGAAGAGAGGGAAAAACTTTACAAGGAAAACGTCCAGCTCAAGCAGCAGGTGGAAGAAAAGTATGCCTTTTCCAACATCATAGCAAGAAGTCCCCAAATGGAACGAATTTTTGGTGTTGTAGAAAAGGTGAAAGACTACAAGACCACAGTCCTTGTTACTGGTGAGAGCGGCACGGGAAAGGAGCTGGTATCAAGGGCACTTCACTTTAACAGTATCAGAAAGCATGCTCCTTTTGTGGCAGTGAACTGTGGAGGGATACCTGAGAATCTGCTAGAGAGCGAACTTTTTGGTCATGTCAAAGGTGCCTTTACTGATGCTGTTAGGTCTAAAAGGGGCCTGTTTGAGGAAGCTCAGGGAGGAACCCTGTTTCTTGACGAGATAGGAGAGCTGCCCCTTTCCCTGCAAGTAAAGTTGTTAAGGGTTTTGCAGGAACATGAGATACGCCCGGTCGGTGATACAAAGACCATAAAGGTGGATGTCAGAATAGTTGCCGCTACTGCCAGGGATCTGGGAGAGCTGGTAAGAAAGGGGCGTTTCAGGGAAGATCTTTACTATCGGATACATGTCTTAACAATAGTGATTCCGCCCTTAAGGGAAAGAAAGGAAGATATCAGGCTTCTGGTAGATCACTTTATAGAGAAGTATAACAAGGTGATTGAACCCAAGAAGGTAAAGGGTGTAAGCCCTGAGGCGATGCAGGTTTTAATGAACTACAAGTGGCCAGGCAACGTCAGGGAGTTGGAAAATGTCATAGAAAGGGCCCTGGTCTTGACAGAGCATGAAACCATACAGTTGGAGGATCTTCCGGTCAATCTGCACTCTATAGAGATGCCCGGTCAAAAGGACGGGGAAAATGAATTTATACCTGAAAGCCTGTCTATAAAAAAGAATGCAAAAAAGATGGAAAGCAGATTGATAAGCATCGCCCTTGCCAAGACAAATGGCAATAAGACCCAGGCTGCACAGCTCTTAGAGATCAGTCTGCCCGCCCTTTTGTACAAGATGAAAGAGTACGGCATTAATCTCTAATTGCATTTGATCTAAGGAATTCCTCTGCTTGGATCAGATCTTCTGGTCTGTCCACATCTATCACCTTTCCCATGTCAATGGCCCTAAACTCTATACCTTGTAAAAAAAGGTCGGACAAAAAGGCCCTGAGGGCAGAATATTTTTTATCTTTTGCCTTCTTTGTTATTCTGGCGGGTAATAGGTAGACTCCACATGTCACGGCATCTCCGTCATTTCCTCCTATGGCCGTTATCTTGCTGTCGCCATCGCGTGAAAGTTTTACATAAAGGGGTTTTTCATCATCAATATAAGTGGTTACCCCCAGGATAACCCCATCTGATGGCATTTTTTGGGCCTGTTCGATAAAATCCCTTAGTTTCCCCGGGGTAAATATCGAGTCTACCGTGGTTATGATCATTCTTTCATCGTGGTTGGCCGCATTTAAAATGGTAAGAAAACTCTCTGCAGAACTGCTGGTGTCTTTGCAGATTATTTGAAAACAGATCTCTGGAAAGCTTTTTTTTAGATAGCTAGTGCATTTATCACATATAGAATTTCTAAAGATGATCCTTATGTGTTTTACGCCTGCCTTTTTGAGTTCTGTTATGGCCCGTCCAAGAAGCTCGGTGCCGGCAACCTTTAAAAGGGGTTTGGGATATGTAAAACCCTTGTCTTTGAATCTGCTTCCATGTCCTGCCGCTATAATTCCACTGCTAAACATTGCTTAGCTCCTGTTTATGATTTGCAAGAGTTGGCCCATGTCTTGTATTACCGGAACATCAGGTATGCTCACATCTGAAGGAATGTTGCCGTCAGTTATAAGAATAGGCTGCATGCCAACCTGGAGTGCTCCATATATATCACGCTTTACGTTATCTCCAACCATGATGGAGCTGTCTGGTGTAACCCCAAGGGCCTCCAGCCCTTTTTCAAAGATTTTGGGATGGGGCTTTTCTTCCCCAACCAGATTAGAGTCAATAAGTGCATCCATTAATTCAGACAGCCCTGTTTCATCACTTATGGCCTGAAGATTTCCATAGTTGTTTGAGATAATACCAAGCCTAAACCTTTCCTTTAGTCTTTTCAGTATCGGCAGGTTCTTTTTTATATTGGCAAGACTTTCTGCAATAAACTCTTCTGCAATCTTTTTCTTAAGGGCCCTGTCAGAGATCTTTAGGTGTTCGAACACCCTTGAGACCTGTTCATGAACTATCTGGGTAAGATTCAGGTGCACCGGCCTTTCAGCAACAAGGGAGTCATCGGATTTGTAAAAGGCCTGTGTGAAGGTCTGTCTGTCTATATTGATGCCATGCCTTTGATATATCAAAAAGAAACGTTCCTTCCACGCAGTTCCAGGTGCATCCAGGGTGCCTCCGTAATCAAAAAAGATGGCCTTTTTTGAAGTCAAAACAGAAGGTTTGTTCATGAGGTCTTGTTGTCACCAAGACATTTTTGGGCCTGTTCCAAAAGTTTGTTGATAAGCTCATCTATTGAGTGATTCTTTAAAAAACTGTTGTAGTCAGCCCGTTTTACAGAAAGATCATTCACCCCTTTTGCAGATACGCTTACTATCTTCCATTTGTTGTCGCCTGTTTTTCTGCATACATATGTAAAATCTATCTTATCTCCATCTGGTTTTATGAGAACCGCCTTTACAATCATGAAACCCCGCCGGTCCCTATGCGAAGATACCGTTTCGAACCGTTGTCCTGAATATGAATCAAACCTTCTGGCGTAAGTGGCAATGGTCATGTTGGCAAAGGCGGTGATAAATCTTTTTTTTGTTTCCTCGTCCATCTGTTTCCAATGTTTTCTGCCAAGGACTATGCGTGAAATAAATGGGAAATCAAAGTTTTTCTCTATAAAGGGAGCCAGGAGTTCATACCGTTTTGTGCATGTAGCGTTTGAGCCAAGCTTCATGGATTTTATAAGAAGCTGATGCAGATTTTCTACAACCTCAACAGCTGTAGAATTTGCCGCATCTGTTTTGGCCGGAGCATTTTTATCAACAGCAAAAGAATGGTCAGAAAGAAAAACTCCCACGATCAAGACAAGTCCAACAAATGCTTTTTTTAAATGAAATGGTGTCATTTGAAGATTCTCCTTATTTTTTATCTGTTTTGGCCTTTTTGGTGCCAAAGGCCAGCTTCCCTTCTTCTATCTGCCAGAGTATGAGCCCTGGAATGCCAAGGACAAGTTCTCTGAATCTCTTTGCCAAAGACATGCCAAGGGCGATTTCTGGCGTGAGTCCCATAAGGTTTCCAAGTATCACAAATCCTCCTTCCTGAATACCAAAGGCTCCGGGTACTAGAAAGGCCACTCCTCTTATTACCTGACCAAGGCTTTCCAGTAAAATCGCCTCTGCAACGCCTGTTTTTGCACCAAGAAATTTAAGGGCAAGCCAGACCTCCGTTGCTCCAGAAAACCATCCCAACAATCGCCATATGCTGGATTTTATTATAACAGATTTGTTGCTGTAAAGTGCAGTGATGGCATCATCAAGGGCCTTGGCGTTTGGTGCAAGTCCTTCCAGTTTTTCCTTGCTAAGCACCACAGACATTATACCTAGCAGTTT
>JAMOVK010000045.1 GCA_027067775.1 Deltaproteobacteria bacterium | reverse complement strand
AATGAGACAAGAGCCAAAAGGTACCGTTAAATCCCCTGCATACCATGGCCCAGTAAACTCTTTGCCCCCTGTCATAGCTTCTGACAAAAAGGGTCCCCAAGATATTTGCATAGGTCTTATATGTAAAAAGATTGGTCCCGGGCCTGAACCCTCTTAGCAAAGCAGCCCTTTTTATTCTAAGATACTCGTCTTCTAGTACATGGAGATAACGCCAGGAAAAGAAAAAAAGCTGAACCAAAACAGAGGGTACCTTCAGATGATCCAAGGCATGGGCAAGGGCGAATATGGTAGAAGTAGAAAGAAGGGCCATGTTATACATTACTATTGCATTGCACTTTAGGGTTATTGTCATGCAAAGAGAAAGCCCCTGCCGGGTAACATGAACAGGACCTATCTGAAACAGGCTGGTGCCAGGTGTAGTCCAGGGAAGTATCAGCCATAAGGCAACAATAAAAACATTTACCACAAATATCCTTCTTAAAAGAAAGGATTTTGGAATGCCAGTTAGATAAAGCATAAACAGGGCAGCCAAGGTGGCCAGGAAAAGTGCAAGAAAATTGTTTAAAAACACCACCTCCAAGGACAAAAAAACCGCCAGCAGGATCTTGCCCCTTGGGTCTGCCCTATGAAACAGGGAACCGCCTTTGGCAAAGTGTTCGCAGGTCACTAGGACTGCCTACCCCTTTTTCCGCGAGGCCACATAACCCCACAACCCCATAATTCCGACAATGTAACCCAGACCTGCTACCACATCTCTAAGGGTCACACGAGACTGGGAAATGGCAATGGCCTCTAGTTCCTGCCTTATTGGTGCAAGTTGTCTGTCAAGCACCTTCTCAACTACCCTTTCAATCTCTTGACATGATCCCGGCTCGGTCCTAGAAGATTTGGCCTTGAGCCCAAGGCCCTCTTTGTAAGTCTGTTCATTGTTTTCATATCTTGATACAGATTTATCCGGGTCTTTTCTTGGCTCCACTGAACTGCCGTTTACCTTGATGACCGTTGCTGCCCTGTGTCCCTGACCAGCTATAAGTTCTAATGTATAAGATGCTGGTCCATGGACGACAAAGGAAAAACGTCCATTGTTATCGGTTTTTAGAGTGATTACCCTATCTGATCCATCCTTATGCACCACGACCTTGGCATCTTTTGCTGGCCTGCCGTTTGAATAGTAGGCCTTTCCCTCTATCTTTTTGCCATCAAACCAGGCAAAGATGCTTACCCTATGCGCAAGACTGATAGAGGGAGCAAGGGTTATACAGGCAAAGACAAAGGCCAATATCACGGAAACCTTTAAAGTATCGGCGCAAAACCTTTTCCTAAGATCACAGCCCAGTATTTCTGGTCTAACCCTTAACAAAAATCTTGTTGCAAAGCCTGTGACAATGGCCTCAACCATAGCAATGGGAACGTGTGCACCAAATATGAGTTTTGCAACTGTGGAAAAGGAATCACCAGACAGTGACAGGCTCAGGGCGACCAGCAATCCAGAACCAAGAACACTCAACCCACCTGCAACAGCAGCAACGAAGGCAGAAAGATTAGGACTTCTGACCGTGATCAACCTCCTTGCCATGAGTCCAAAAAATATCCCTGGCACCGCCATGTTTGCCGTATTTACCCCCAAAGTGGTAAGCCCTCCAAACTGAAACAGTACTGCCTGAAGAACAAGGGCAATAAAGATAGCAGGAAAGGCAGCCCAGCCAAGAATCACACCAAGAAGACCATTTAGGACAAGATGTGCATTTGATGGGCCTATGGGCACATGTACAAGACTGGCCACAAAAAAGGCAGCGGTCATAAGGGCAACCTTGGGTATTTCCGAGTGGGAAACATTTTTTATGCCAACACCAAGTCCTAGCAGTGTAACTGCAGCACCTGCAGACAAAACAGGAATACTCAAAACGCCTTCAGATATATGCATTGTTATCTAACCTCAGCGGCATGAATCCATATGACTGCACCAAGCTCTAGATCTACGGGCCTGCCATTTTTTTTCATGCCTCCAGAAACAGTATTGAGTCCTGCAAATCCCCACCAACCTGACCTGGGCATGGCGTAACAAAAGCAGCCATCCCTGTCCGTTACCAGGGTCTGTGTTACAAAAACAGGAGAAGGGGCATGCAGCTGTCTTTTTTTGTTGTAGAACTCAACCTCCACTGTGGTACCCGGGCTAGGTTTTCCATCAAGTAACACCTGACCACAAAAAAGATTTCCACTCCAAAGTCCATATGGCCTAGTAAGAGGAACAATCTCAGTCTTAAGGCCTATAGGCTTGTCCCATCCTTCTTCAAGACCAAACGAGCCCACAATAACCTTTGTAAAATGCTGTATATAGCTACTTTCTGCAGGCTCCCAATAGGGCTTTGGAACCATATAAAAAATGTGATCTCCCGGCATTTGAATCTGGTAACTGACCTGCCAAGTCTTATGGGATTTAATAGTCAAGGGTTTAAGATTTCTTGTAAGTTCGTGCCTTTTTCCATCCACCACCACACCAAATTCCTCTGGACGTTCAAGGTCCATAAATTCATAGTCGTAGGGATGCATGAACTGTAACCAAAGGATTAAATTGGCCTCGTCCTTTTTATCTACCACATCTGTCGAGGGAATTATTACCCCAAAGTGGGCATAGCTGACGGTAACAAATACAAAACTAAGACAAAAACAAGCCAAGACAGATACAATAATATTTTTTATGGACATCAGCCTTCCCCCCTTGATTTTTAATCAAGGATATACTGCCCCCATATCGTAGTCAATATTTTTATTTTGTAACACGCATGGCGGGAATTGTATTCCCATCATGACCTATTACTTACGCAACGAAATACTTGACTTATTGCAACATATACAACACCATTTCATGACTATTATCCGAGATAAGCGGAAGGGCAAAGAAGGGCTTTGACTAGACTGGAAAGCAGGGCCAAGAGCTTCTAAGGCTTGCTTCGCTGAAACGCTCCAAAGTCGCTCGCTCACGCTCGCTAAATGGAGGTTTCAGACGCTT
>JAMOVK010000044.1 GCA_027067775.1 Deltaproteobacteria bacterium | reverse complement strand
TTAGACATTTGGGAACAGGGCCTAGAGATTCTTGGTGAAGCGAAGCGGCTGAAACCTCCATTTAGCGAGCAGAGCGAGCGGCTTTGGAGCGTTTCAGCGAAGCAAGCCTTAGAAGCTCTTGGCCCTGATTTCCAGTCTAATCAAACCCCTATCCTTGCCCTTCCACTTACCTCGAAGAGGCCAGGGGAATAAGATGTCACTCTCTTCTGCCTTAAATCATATCATGGAGAAAGGTTGGCTTTTGAAATAATAAGTCGGGTATAATGAATGACAGAAGAAAAAATAAAAGGTACAATTTAAAAAATAAATGCCATGGGTATGATAAATTAATATTAATATTTGATTCAAACAGTTCGGGTGTTGAAGAAATGGAGTCAAAAACATTGTATTCAAGATACAAGGCCCTGAGTATATATTGGAAGATCTGCATTTGGCTTGTCCTGCTGTTTATCTCTTATACTTTGTTTGGTTTTTTAGGCATTCCGCGTATAGCTAAATATGTATTGGTGCAAATAGTTCCTGAATCCATTCACAGAAAGGTGGAGGTAGGCGAGGTCACCTTTAACCCTTTCAAGCTTAACCTAAGGATTTCTGACTTGACGATAAAATCAAGGCTGAAAGGCAAAAATTTTGTCAACGTAAAGGGTCTTGATCTGGATGTCGAAGCCGTATCTTTAATTAAAAGGGCCCTGGTCGTATCAAAGTTGGAGATAAACGAACCGTTTGTCTTTTTTGAGCGAGATAAAAAGGGCCAACTGAATATAGAGGATTTATTGACCAGCAATGAAGCTAAAGACAAAGATCAAGAAACCGCACCACCAAAATTCTCAATAAATAACATAGAAATAAAAAACGGACGCTTGATATTTCAAGATGATTTAAAGGGTAGCATACATAAGATAGAAAAGGTTAACATAGGCATACCTTTCGTTTCCAATATAGATCAAGACGTTCGCATATATGTTAAGCCCTATTTTTCTGCCCTGATAAATGGAAGTCCGCTAGAATTTAAGGGTCAAACAAGACCATTTGCCCAAGATAGGGATACCAGGATTGATCTCAAGTTTACCAAAATAGATCTTACAAAATATCTAAAATACATGCCAGATTATAACGGGCTCAAACTCAAGAGGGGCCTGCTATCCACAGACCTGTCTATCCATTTCTTTACCAAGGCTAAGCCCAGTATAGTTCTTAGTGGAAACGCCACCTTGGAAAATGTTTCGGTTGCCAAAAAAGACGTTGAAGTGCTGGCAGCGAGGAATTTAGGGCTTCATCTAAGGCCGTCAAGACTATTTTCTCGGCACATTGTCCTTGAGACCCAAATTGCAGACTTTGCAGCCAGAAATATCAAGCCGGGAAGAGGACAGAATGCAAAATCTGATAGTAAGACCAGTAAAAAGGATCTGCTTGTCATTCCGCATATCAAGGTTGGCATAGTAGATATAAATCTGGCCAAAGGTCAGGTGTCAATTCAGGATATTCAACTTCACAACCCCGGCCTAAATTTTGTTTTGAATAAAAACGGAGAGTCTAATCTGCAAGGTTTTGTAGATTTTGTTGCTGAAACAGGTCAAGATACCCAAAAAGATGCCAAGACCAAGGCCGACGGTACAGCCAGCAAGACTTCAACAGTGGTAAGTGTATCCTCCTTTACCATAAAAGGAGGAAGGGTTAACTTTGCAGATTTTTCAGCTCCTGCTCCTGTAATGCTGGTTTTTTATCCACTAGACTGTCAATTGACGGATTTTTCAACAACCGAAGGGGCCACATTTTCCTATGCTGTCAATACAAAGGTAAACAAGACAGGAAAGCTCAACATTAAGGGGACAGGGAAGCTGACAGGCCTTAATGTTGAGGCGGCACTGTCTATTTCAAAGGTGCCTCTTCCGCCATTTCAGGGCTATATGGACAGGTTCCTAAACGCTGAGTTAGGCAGAGGCCATCTTTCTTTGGAGGCGAAGGCCCTTTTTAAGGAAGGAGAAAAGAATCCCTTTTTAAATGTAAAAGGGACTGCGCGAGTGCAAAACGTGCTCTTTTTTGATAAGAGGTCTCAGGAGCCATTTGTAAGCTGGAAAGAGATAGCAGCAAAAAATTTTGTGTTTTCATATGCCCCAATCAGGTTTGTTGCAGATGAAATCGTTTTAAACAGAGTTCGTCAGAATATCGTTATTGCCAAGGATGGCACCCTCAATATTGCTGGGTTAGTAAAAACTGAGGAAAGAAAGGAAAGATCTGATAAAAAGACTGGAGGAAGGGCCTCTTCTTCACCTGCTCCGCAGATAAAGATAAAGACTGTCAGATTTGTCTCCTGTAGGGTTAAATTGGTTGACAGGAGTCTCAAGCAAGTATTTGTAAGAGAGTTTGATGCAATAAACGGCACCATAAAAGGCCTTGTAAACAGGCCCAACATGAAGGCCAAGGTAAATATAAAGGCCCTGGTAGATAACCGTTCTCGGCTCTTTATTTCTGGTCTAGTTAATCCGCTAGCAAAGCCACTCTTTGCCGATTTGGTTATTAAGGTAGGTGGAGCG
Organism: Deltaproteobacteria bacterium; assembly: GCA_027067775.1. Classification (GTDB taxonomy): domain Bacteria; phylum Desulfobacterota; class Dissulfuribacteria; order Dissulfuribacterales; family QOAL01; genus JAADCZ01. Next base: position 9,422 of record JAMOVK010000044.1, on the reverse strand, counting down.
GGTATGACAAGATTTTCTCCATATGCACAAAAGTTCCTCGGGTACAAAATAGAAAAGGGCAAAATGTTTCTTGATCTCCATATAAAGTTAGAGGGGAACAAGCTTTATGTGGACAATCGTTTGGTTTTAGATCAGTTTGACCTAGGTGAACAGGTTCCAAGCAAGGATGCCATCCATGCGCCTGTTAAGCTAGCTATTGCCCTTTTGAAGGATAGAAGCGGCAAAATAGATCTGGATATTCCAGTTAGAGGTAAGTTGGATGACCCAGAGTTTAGCTACAGAAGCGCTGTTTTAAGGGCAATAATGAACATTTTCATCAAGGCTGCAACATCCCCTTTTTCCCTTCTTGGGGCCGTGCTTGGTTCAGATGAAAAACTGGATACCGTGATATTTCCTCCTGGTTCTGCAAAACTCGGAGACGAAGCAAAGAAGAAGCTGGATCTACTGGCAAAGGCCTTGCGTGATCGGCCTGCCTTAAAAGTGGAAATCACAGGATATTACTCACCTGTTGCTGACAAAAAAGGGTTGCTAGAGTTCAAGTTCATGCATCTTTTGAAAAAACAGAAGTTCAAGGATCTTTCAAATGATGAACGGGAAAAGATAGAAAATATAGATGATATAGTTATTAAACCCTCGGAATATGAAAAATATCTCGAAAAGGCGTATAAAAACGCCTCTTTTAAAAGGCCAAGAAATTTTATTGGTATGATAAAGTCGCAGCCCAGGGAAGTCATGGAAAGGATGTTAAAGGAGCATATAACCGTTTCGGAAAGTGATCTTAAAAATCTTGCCAGCGAGCGCGCCAAGGCTGTTGCAAACTATCTTGTACAACAGGGCAAGGTGCCTCAGGAAAGGGTTTTTCTAGTCGCTCCTAAGGGTAAGCAGGCACAAGGTGATGGTAATTTTCAGGGAGTCCGGATTACCCTCAAGTAGCAAGAATCAAATCTTGACATAGGCATCTATGCACATTAAATACAGGCAGTTTTTAAAGACAAATCAGTGGTGGGCGTAGCTCAGTTGGTTAGAGCGTCGGGTTGTGGCCCCGGAGGCCGAGGGTTCAAGTCCCTCCGCTCACCCCATACATCTGTGTTTATCCTAAATCAAATAGCAAGTGCCTTCCGTGTATTTTAACCGGATTTTCCCATCTCCAGCCTTTTCAGGGGTTGGGCAGATTGGCGTATGCACCTGTATCTACCAGGCCCGAGTCGGCAGCTGGTCTGAGAAAGTCCGGAGACTTGGGGTCCTTGGAGACGAATTTTGGTGTCAAACTTCTCTGCCATGAGTTTGATTGATGCCCCTGTTTTATCTTTGTAGGAATAGCATTTTCTGCAGCTAGGTTGAACTCAACAGTTGTATCATCATCTGTAACAAAACCTGAGCGTCCGTTCTTCCATGCAGTATTGTATTTAAATACGACCTGTTTGCCTGCATTTACATCAAAACCGTTTCTCTTGTTTGAATAAGATATATTGTGCTGGACATTGGCCTTAAGCCCATTTGTTGCCTGAGGATTGAGATTGCCTCCTGCCTTGATGCCCTGGCCATCTCCATTTGCCTTTCCGTTATTATAAGAGATATTAAATGCTACAAATGAGTAATTGGATCTCCAAAGGTCTATGCCGTCATCAGAGTTGGAGTAAACGGTGTTGTGGATGATCCTGTTGAACCGTCCAGATGAAACGGCAATCCCATCAGCGTTTCCACCTTTAGTGGCAAGGCTGGCATCAGAATTGTCATGTACAATGTTATCTTTAATTGTGTTGTAGCCATCATCATAGGGGATTTTATACCCAGGTCGGTTTTCATGCCATTCTCCACCGTACAGTACGATTCCAGATGAAAGGTTGTGATGGACGTTGCAACCTTCCACCAGGTTATAGCTTCCAAATATTGCTATTCCAGCCCACCCCATATCTTTAATCTCTAGTTTTCTAATGTGTATATATTTCTGTGCCTTCGAGATGGTAATGCCGTTTGTTCGTACATTGGAAGTCTTGCCGGCATCCGGTCCATGAAGTCCCTTAAGGATGGCTAGCTCTCCTGGAAAACTTTCAATTACTATTGGTTTGTCAATCTTGCCACTTTCTTTAATCCGAACAGTTTCAGATATAGTGTATGTCCCCCCTCTTAAAAACAAGACATCACCGGCCTTGAGCCTGGAAAAGGCAGTATGTATAGAGCAGGGAGAGGAATAAGAACACAGATTGCCGTTTCCGTCAGGATCTGCAAACATTGTTGCCTTAGAGACTGGAGTGGCTGCCACTGGTCTTGCACCTATTTTCCATTTATACGCATAAAAATTGTTAATCAGGGCCTGTAATTTTTTTATGGAATTAATGGCTGGATTGACATGAGATACTAAAAAGGAATTTATTTCATAAAGATTTTTTGTGTTGACACCTGTAATGCCAATGTCGGTATAGTCTTGGATTTCAGGAGCTGGAGCTTTTGTGTCCGATGCATAGGTGATGATTTTTCCCATGGCATTGTTTCTAATGTTAACTCGTTTTTGAATCTGTTTTTTTGTCAGATCGCCATGTTTTTTGATTAGAAAATTGATGTCTTCCAGATTTTCTAATGTAACACCCTTGATGCCCAGGGCGTTGTAGTCTTGAAGGGTCGGCGGCTGCCCTGTACCAGAGACGAATTTTTGAATTTTTTTGTTAATAATGGTGACTGGTTCAAGGGTCAGCGTCAAGCCTGTAACCTTGGCCGGTCTTTTGTCTTTTACAGTGACAGTAACGGTTCTGACAGTCTTGTTACCATGGCTGTCTGTGATCTCAAGTGTGACGTCATATTTCCCTGATTTGCTGTATAGATGCGTGAATGCCCCACATCCTTGTCGCAAGGTGCCGTCTCCAAGGTTTACTGCACAAGTATACGGTTTGTCATCCGCTTGGGTTATATGTATGAAAATACTTACAGGTTCAAGGGGATTAGGAACAGGGTTTGGGTCAATCTTGAACACAGAAATTACATTTGAAGAATTATAGCCGGTTTCCGAAGCTAGTAAGAGAGGTTGATCTTGAACGTAAAAGGTAAGTGTAAAAAGGACAAAAAACATCATTTTTAAGAAAAAGGCCCTCGGATTTGTCTGGTTTTTCATGGCTCCCCCATCCTCCATTTTTATAGCATGATTACTCTCTTTCTGAATTGTGCAAGAAACAGGCCGTGTGTCAACAACTAACCCTGTGATGCAAATGAAGGATGTGTTGATAGATGGAAAATACCATTTAGTGACCTGCCTAAAGCAGATTGTTTAATTTTTTTGAGGTTCTGGTCTCCAAGGGGGCAGCCCTTTGACATCAAAGCCAAGAAACTGGGCAATCCTTCCGGCAAAGAAGAACGCCATTTCGTCAAGGTCTTTTGGTTTTGTGTAGAAGGCGGGCATTGCAGGAAAGATGGTTCCTCCTGCCCTGGATAGTTTAAGCATGTTGTCTATATGAATGTGATTAAAGGGGCTTTCTCTAACTGCCGCAATTAAAGGTTTCTGCTCTTTTAAAAAACAGTCAGCAGCCCTGTGGATGAGGTTGTTGCTTATGCCGTTTGCTATGGCTCCAAGCGTTCCCATTGTACAGGGTAGAATTACCATGGCATCAAATATGCCTGAGCCACTTGCTGGAGCTGACCAGAAATCTTTTGTGTTGTATGTTGCCTTTGCCAGTTTTTTGAGATGATGTAATTTATTTGTGCCAATCTCGTATTTAGCCACCTGTAGGCCTGTTTCTGAAAATATGAGATGTAATTCACATCCAAGAGTGGCCAAAATCTTGGCAAACTGATAGGCATAAATGGTACCGCTTGCGCCAGTAATGGCCAGAACTATCTTTTGCATGTTTTTACCCATTGCCTATTGTGTTGGTCATGTTGATTTTTTTTAATAATGCTTCCATTCTTTTTTTGACATTCTTGTCCATGGCCATGGAGGGTGGCCATGTCTTTTCAAGCCCTTCATCCTTCCACTTTCTGGTGCAGTCTATCCCCATCTTGCTTCCGTAAGACGGTAGGACAGTGGCCGGATTGAGAGTATCAACCGGGCCTTTTGAAAAAAACACATCACGTGCTGGATCTATGTTGTTTCCCAGTTTCCACAACACCTGGCTCAGATCCTGCACATTTACATCCTTGTCAAAGATGCAAATGATCTTATGTAACATTAATGGGCCTAAGCCCCACAATGCGTTTGTAATTTTTATGGCATGTCCTGGATAACGTTTGTCTATAGCAACAAAGGCCAGGTTGTTAAAGATTCCCTCAATTGGCATGTTGATGTCCATGATCTCTGGAAAGGTCTGTCTTAAAAAAGGCAAAAAGAGTCTTTCTGTCACCTTGGCCATGAAACAGTCTTCTGCAGGAGGTGGTCCTACCACTGTGGCAGGATATATGGCATCTTTTCTCATGGTTATGCATGTTACATGGAATACAGGGTAATGTTCTGGCGGGCTATAATAGCCTGTATGGTTACCAAAGGGTCCCTCGATTCTTGTGTCATCCGGGTTAATATATCCTTCAAGGATTATCTGTGAACAAGCGGGGATTTCCATATCTACGGTTTTGCATTTTACCATCTCTACTGGCGCTTTTCTTAGAAAGCCGGCAAAATGTGTTTCGTCTATGTTCGGCGGAAGTGGTGCTGTTGCGGCGTAGGTCATAGCAGGGTCTGGGCCTATTGCTACTGCCACCTCCAGCTTCCTTCCCAGTTTTTTGGCCATAAGATAGTGGGTTGCTCCTCCTGAACCAGGCCGCCAGTGCATACCTGTAGTCTTTTTGTCAAATACCTGCATCCTGTAAATACCAACGTTTCGGATTCCTGTTTCAGGGTGTTTAGTAAATACTAGGGGGAGGGTTATTGCCCTGCCCCCGTCCCTTGGCCAACACTTTAGAATGGGAAGGGAGTAAAGATCTATTTTCTCCTCTGCTTGCAGTATTATCTCTTGACATGGGGCATTTTGGATCATTTTTGGTTCGTTCGAGGCAAGTTTTTCTTGCACGGATTTGAGATATGTTTTTTTTACAATGGATTTCAATCTTTCTGCTTCGATAAACTCCACCACCTGTTGGCCAAGAGAGTCAAGGTCCGTAATTTTAAGGGCAAGGATCATCCGTTTCATAGATCCAAATGCATTGGTGAGTACGGGAATGTCATAACCGGGAAGTTTTTTGAACAAAAGGGCAGGGCCACATTGTTTAGAAACCAGATTTGTTAACGTTGCGATCTCAAGATCTGGATTAACCGGCTTGTCAATAGGTTCTAATTCGTTTTGTTTTTCAAGGGCTTCAAGATAGTCTTGCAGGTCTTTGTAAGGCATAGGTGGCTCCAATCAATTTGCATAAACATACAGAGTAATTGACCTCGTTCATAGAGGCTGTTTAAAGATAATAATATGGCAATATATCCTTTGCAGTTGTTGACTGATTGTGTTGATTATGGTAATAAATCACGGCTTGTGGGGCTGTAGCTCAGTTGGGAGAGCGCGTGAATGGCATTCACGAGGTCAGCGGTTCGATCCCGCTCAGCTCCACCATTTCTTAGATAACAACAGTGAACTTGGTACAAACTTTAGAGAATGGCATTCTTGCTTTCCCGATGTTTACCACGAAGGTGGTTACTTAAGTAGAGGCTTTCTTGTCTAGATTCACTTCCCCAGAAGATGACCGCCTTTTTCAACTCAAAAAACAGGCTATTGCCTTGAAGACGGCAAAGGAAATTGTGATCAAGTTTGTTGAGGCTGGTCAAGTAACTCCTAGTTCTTTTCAGGAAACATTTCGCAGCGTTTATTCGGAAATAAAAAGGGCCCTTGATCTTGCGGATTAGGCCCTAATTTGGTGTCAAAAGAATTTTCCCGTTTTTGTTCCAGCCGTATTTGTGAATGATTGTTCATTTTCTTGACTTTTAGAGATTTTAGTGATATTTTTCACTCAATGTTAAATGTTGCACAAGTTTTGATGGAAATAAAGTGAAAGATGTTTCAATGTGAAGTTGTTAGAGGTAAAAAATTTCAAGTGACTTGATTAGCCTTCTTTTGTGTGCTATTTGTTGAATTGTCATTCAGTTAGGCCTGTTGGCTAAGAGAGGAGGTGCAACATGATGAGCGGTTTCGAGACCATCGTCATGTATTTAGGGATGTCTTTACTGGTGATCTTGGCGATGCTTGGTGCATCTGCCCTCCTGGGGCCTTACAGGCCAGCTCCTGAAAAGGCCACTACTTTTGAGTGTGGTGTGCCTCTGCTTGATCCAAGTCACAAGCGCTACTCGGTTAAGTATTATCTGGTGGCAGTGCTTTTTCTGGTCTTTGATCTGGAAACCGTCCTGATATATCCTCTTGCCATACAGTTTAAGGCCTTGGCTTCCCTTGGGTGGGGAGCTTTTTTGGAAATATTTATTTTTGTCTTCGTGCTTCTGGTGGGTCTTGTATATGCCATTAAAAAAGGTGCGGTAGACTGGGAATAACTGGAGAAAAAGACAATGGGGTTTCAAGCTATTCAGGGAGAGGGTTGGTTGCTTGCCAAGGCGGAGCAGTTAATCAACTGGGGTAGAAGCAGATCTCCATGGCCGTTTCCTTACGGGACTGCCTGTTGCGGTATAGAGCTCATGTGTGCCTTGGCTTCAGGTTATGATATGGCCAGATTTGGTGCCGAGCGTGTGGCCTTTACTCCTAGACAATGTGATGTGTTAATTGTGGCTGGGACCATAACGAAAAAAATGGTGCCGGTATTAAAACGTATTTATGCCCAGATGGCAGAGCCGAAATGGGTTCTTGCCGTGGGTGCATGCGCATGCTCCGGTGGCGTCTTCAGGACCTACTCCACTCACCAGGGAATAGGTTCTGTTATTCCGGTTGATGTTTATATCCCTGGATGTCCTCCTAGACCCGAAGGGATTCTATATGCATTGTTGAAACTTATAGATAAGATCGAGGCGGATCATCCGCTATATAAACAGCGTTCAAAGGTCATAGAGGCCTTGGAGGCGGCAAAATGAGTCTGAAAGAAAAGGTTCAAGCTGTTATAGGCGGTGATTTGGTTGAATTGACCGACTTCAGGGGGGATCTGTGTGCAGAGGTGCCAAAAGGCCGATGTCTGCAGGTCCTGACCAGGTTAAAGGAAGAAGGAGGCTTTGACTTTCTTAGCGATGTTATAGGAATGGACAATCTCCATCTTTATGAAAAGAAAAAACAAAAAAAAGGCAAAAAGGCTGAAGAAGAAACAAAGCCGGAAAAACAGGGTCCGCCTCCGCCAAGATTTGAAGTCATTTATCTCCTGTTATCCCTAGAGACTGGCGAAAGGCTTCAGATAAGGGTACGGGTACCTGAAGATGATCTGGAACTGCCGACTATTACAGGGCTGTGGCGAGCTGCTGACTGGCCTGAACGGGAGGTATTTGACATGTTTGGAATTCGCTTCAAGGGCCATCCAAATCTCAGAAGGCTTCTTATGTGGGATGAATTCCAGGATCATCCTCTTCGAAAAGACTATCCGCTGGAGGGCAAGGGGGAAGAGCGTCATCTTAACTACGATATAGGTTAGTCCACTAGGATTTGCATTTGTGGTTTGTTAAGACATCAGCAAATGGACCTTTCACTTAACGGTGAGGGAGGGAACAGCGTGACCAAACAAGTTGAAACTATCTGTATCACTACAGGTCCTATTGAATATAGCGAGTATGTAACTCTTAATATCGGGCCTATTCATCCGGCCATGCATGGCACCCTTAGAGTCATAACGCGGACAGATGGTGAGACCATTATCAGTGCAAAGCCAGAGATAGGCTATCTTCACAGAGGGGTGGAAAAGCTGGGGGAAAATATGAGCTATGCCCAGTTTCTGCCAATTACAGACAGATTGAACTATTGTTCTGCCATCTGTAACAATGTTGCCTATGAAATGGCTGTTGAAAAGCTCCTGGGTATTGAAGTGCCACCAAAGGCCCAGCTCATTCGCATGATAATGATGGAGCTTGCGCGTATTGCTGATCATCAGGTATGTGTGGGAATCCTTGGTGTTGACCTTGGTGCACTGACTCCATTTTTTTACCTTATAATTCAACGTGAAGAAATATATGAAATATTCGAGTGGCATCATGGTGCCCGCCTCACAAACTCCATGGGGGCTATTGGGGGTGTCGAGGCGGATCTTCCTGACAGATTTCACGAAAAGTGGCCCAAGCTCCGCAACACGATAAGGAAGGCAAATGATGAAACAGACAGGCTTCTCACCCATAACAGGATCTGGATGGACAGAACTATAGGAGTCAATGCCTTTTGTGCAGATGATGCACTGAATTGGGGTTTTACCGGCCCGATGCTGAGGGCATGTGGAGTTGGAAGGGATCTCAGAAAAGATGAACCCTACCTTATGTATGACAAGATAAAGTTTGATATCCCCACGGGGAAACACGGGGATGTGTTTGACAGATATATGGTGCGAATGCTTGAGATGGAAGAGTCTGTAAAGATAATTGATCAGGCATACCAGCTTTATAAAGAGTTTCCTGATGATGCGCCGTTGATGAAAAAGGTCCCAAAGATTATCAGGCCTCCTGAAGGACAGATCTATCATGCCATTGAATCTCCAAATGGAGAGCTTGGTTTTTTTATCAAAAGTGATGGTTCTGATAAGCCGTACAGGATAAAGATTAGGCCCCCGTGTTACATGGTGTATCAGGCATTTGAGGATTTGGTAAAGGGAGAAATGATTTCGGATCTTATTGCCTGTCTCAGCAGTATAAATGTCATAGCTGGGGAGCTGGACAGGTAAGGAGGAGCCTTTCATGTCAGACTGGCAGATTGATTTAATAAAAGTGGTGTTTATCTGGGTATGGGCCTTGCTGATCGCAGTGGTAATGACCTGGGTGGAGCGTCGTGCTTCAGCAATGATGCAGGACAGGGTGGGGCCAAACAGGGCCGGGCCATTTGGCCTGCTCCAACCCCTTGCCGATGGAATAAAGTTGTTTACAAAGGAGGACATTATTCCAGAGCGCGCAAGAAAAATCCTATTTATTCTGGGTCCTCCACTTTTTGCCCTTCCGGCCTTTTCCGCGTATGCGGTGGTGCCTTTTGGCGACAAGATAGTTATAGGCGGCAAGGAAATCATTCTTCAGGTGTCTGATGTGAACATAGGGTTTCTCTATGTTCTTGCACTTGGTGCTATAGCTGTCTATGGCATGGTAATCGGGGGTTGGGCCTCGAACAGTAAGTATTCTATTCTTGGCGGACTCAGGGCAACAGCTCAGCTCATCTCTTACGAAGTGCCCATGGGGCTGGCTCTTCTTACAATAGTGTTACTTTATGGCACCTTTAGCCTTAGGGAAATTGTCTTGCAGCAGCAGGGTACTTTTCTAGGTTTTCTGCCAAACTGGGGATTTTTCAAGCAGCCTCTCGGATTCATCATTTTTCTTGTGGCTGCCTATGCCGAGGCCAACA
>JAMOVK010000043.1 GCA_027067775.1 Deltaproteobacteria bacterium | reverse complement strand
CACATCTTCCTTTTTTAACAAGAGGGATTTTGGCAACATGATTCCCTTTGGAAGCCATTTATTTGACCATCCCACACCTAGCTTGTGACAGAGCTGATCAGCCAAATAGACTACAGCACATAGCGGTTCATCCTCCCCGGCACTTTTGGGCGTATGGTGATAGCGTACAACACTCATTGTCTGTTCACTTAACTGCCATTTTTTGACCAAAAAAGCTCCTACTTCAGCATGGCTCAAACCCTGCTCCTCTTCAGCAATGGCCAATGGACACCTCTTGGCTTCTTGAATCTGCAGAATCTTATTCACCTCTTCTTTGAAGGCCTTACACAAGACAAATCTGCCTATGTCATGCAGAAGTCCCATTGTGAAGCATTCCTCTGGGTCGAATCCATTGCCAGCAACCTTGGCGATTAACATGGACGAGGCAGCAACCCCCATGGAATGAAGCCACAGATCTTTTGTAGAAAAGCCCTTAAAATCTGCATCCTCGCCAAAGGCCTGAACCAAAGACAGACCTATAACCAGATTCCTTACCTCATCAAAACCAAGAATGGTAATGGCATGGGAAATGGTGTTTACTTCACCAGCAGTACCGTACAAGGGTGAGTTAGCCATCTTCAATATCTTGGCTGCCAGCACTGGATCTTGCATGATAATTTTTTCAAGGCTTTTACTGTTGGCTGAAATGGATTCCATCTCTTTTAGGACCTTGTGCATCGTATTAGGCATAGGTGGCAGGTCCTTAAAATTCTCCAGCCTCTTTATTAAGGAAGGAGGCATAGTATTCTCCCTATGTTATTAATTAAATTCCTCAAATTCTTCTTTCTATATATCGACACACTCCTATAACTCCTTAATAACGGACAAAGTGAGATGAAGATTTTTCATTAATATTTCTCCAACCCGATCCGATAAGCCCTATAGAACGAGTTTGTTCCTAATTCTTTGAGATTCTTGGGGTTAACAAATGGCAGATCTTGTATTGACCGGTCCAGCGCTAGAAAAAGCCAGATCGCAGATAAATGATGCCTTGATAGAGGCGGGTGTACATACTGTACTGTTGATTGATCAGGCTGGAAACGTGGTGGCAAGCTGTGGACAAAACCGGAAAGACCTGGATGTCACATCTCTTGCCGCCCTTGCGGCGGCCAACTTTGGTGCCACTTCCCAAATGGCTAAACTTATTGGTGAAGATGACTTTTCGCTCCTCTTTCATAAAGGAAAAAGAGACAGCATCCACTTTGCCAAGGTTGGTAAGGAATTGATCTTGGTAACCATCTTTGGAGACGAAGTATCCCTGGGACTTGTTAGACTTCGCGTAGCAGAACTGACAAACAGCATAGAAAAGATCTTCGGGCAGGGGAATTAGTTCAATGGCATTAATTGATCTCAGCAAAAGGGAAGTTCACTGCAAAATTGTGTATTACGGACCGGGCCGCTGTGGGAAAACCACCAATCTTCTTTATATCTACAACTCCATGAATAGCAATGCCAAGGGGAAACTGCTTACTATTGAAACCAAGGGTGACAGGACCTTGTTCTTTGATCTTCTACCGTTGAACCTTGGGAAAATCAACGGTTTTGACATTCGCATCCAGCTTTACACCGTTCCTGGTCAGGCGATTTATGAAGCCACCAGAAAACTGGTACTAAAAGGTGTAGACGGTCTCGTCTTTGTTGCAGACTCTTTACGAGTCAGACGCAACAAAAACATAGAAAGCTTAAAGGATCTGATAAGCAATCTCAAGGAATACAACTTGGACATACACTCCATGCCGCTTGTCATCCAATATAACAAAAGAGACCTTGCCCAGTCACCTATACCCACCCTGTCTATCGAGGAATTGGAACAGGATCTAAACAGCCAACTGGGTGTTCAGACCTATGAGGCTGCAGCTACCAAGGGAATAGGCGTGTTCGAAACGCTCAAGGATATAAGCAAAAAAACGGTCAGATACGTGGCAACCAAACACCTGCTAAATCCCAAAAAACAAATGGAGAGGGCACTGTGAAAAAAAACAACAATCTCCCAGAACCTGATGTTTTTACAAGTAAAATAGAAGAAACCATAGACGACCTGTTCAAGCCAGCGAAACAGATTGAAATTGACCCCCTAACCCAGGAGGTCAAAGAGGTAACTACCAATCAACAACAAGCAGACAGCGAGTCAGAGATATCGCTAGAGCTGGCAATTGAAGAACCTGTCCCAGAGGAGGTCAGAGAGAAAGAACAGGAACCTGTTTTAGAATTATCGGAAGCTGAACCAACTGAAGGTGATGAAATTGTTGAACCTGTTCAGGATGAACTGTTCCTAGAGCCTGATTCAGCAGAGGAAGAAGAACCTCAAATAGAACTAGAATTGGTGGAAGAAGAGTCGGAAACAATCGTAGAAGAAATGGTTAGCGAAGAGCAACCAGACAAAATATCATCAACACTCCAAAGACTCCGTGAAGATATATACACCATAGAATGGGAAGTATCTAAAGATGAACTTTCAGAGACCATCACAGAACTTGAAAAGATTATCGAACTTCCTGAAATAAAAGATGACTCGGCAGCCTTTTCGCTTCTATCACTAAGCACAAAGGTCCTGGAAAGCGCCAAAAAAGCGCCCCATAAGATGAAGACAAACGCGCCCTCGGTACTTAAAAGGGCAATAGAGGCTGTTATTGCCTTGCGATCAGAAGGTTCCTTGGCCAAAGATGAAATAGAAACCATTAAACATGATCTAAACAGAATTATAGATCGTGAACTAGAGCCTAGTCCTAAAGAAACACATACACACTTTAAAACAGAACCTAAACCTCAACCACAGATGGAGAAACCGGCACCAGGGGCAGTATCAGAAGAACCTGGCATCACAGACGAAGCCAAAAAGTTCGAATGGAATGAAGAGGCCAAGCAACTTCTTGTCGCTCATCTCAAAGAGCTACAAAGGCAGGTAAACAGAATCAGGCCCTTGGAACAGCTTCTTTTAAAGACTCCTGGCATGGAAAAACTGTATAAATTTCAAAAAAATGTGC